>JBAIWU010000286.1:0-1837 GCA_037917155.1 Candidatus Eiseniibacteriota bacterium | reverse complement strand
GATGCCGTCGACGCGCGCGGCGAGCGAGATGCGCACGCCCGTCTCGCGCAGCGCCTCGTCGAGCGCCTTCTGGATGAAGTCGCGCCGGTCGCGGCCGGTGATGTGCCGGTCGATGCGCGCGATGTCGTCCAGGTCCTTCGCCGAGAGCAGGCGCACGTCGGCGCGGTCGCGGGCGAGCGCCTCGACGTCGTTGGCGGCGGGCGCGCTCCAGTCGTTCGGGTCGCCGCGCTTCTCGCGGTCGGGCGAGACGAGCACGTCGTCGCGCGCGTCGAGCCGGTTGTCGCGCACGTCGATCTCGATGACGCGGTTGGGCGCGAGCTGCCAGCCCATGCCGTCGAGGAAGCGCAGCATCGCGTGCTCGCGCCAGCCGGCGGAGGTGCGCAGCTCGCGGATGGAGCGCTTCTTCGCCTCGGCCTCCAGCGCGCCGTGCAGTGCGCGCCCGGCGCCGCGGCCCTGCGCGGCGGGCACGACGCTGATCATCTCCAGGCGCAGCGACGGCTTCGTGCGCCCGAACTCGCCCTCCAGCACGCGCGCGAGGACGTGGCCGCGGTACTCGCCGCCCGCCTCGGCCGCGAACTGCACGTGCAGCTCGGGCTGGCGCAGCGCGGCGGCGAGGCGCCGGTCGAAGTAGGCGCGCCGCGTGCGCCCGGTGAGGGCGGCGTCGAGCGCCACCACGGCATCGAGGTCCGCGGGCGCGAGGCGCCGCACTTTCAGGTCGCGTAGCTGTTCCATATCTCCTGGTCCGTTTCTTCGTCGAGCAGTTCGTCCACGAGGGGCACGAGCGCCCCTTCCTCCATCTGCGCGTGCGCCGAGAGCCGCTCCACGAGCTCGCCGCCGAGCTTGCGCAGCGTCGCCCAGCGCGCGGGATCGAGGGTGCCGCGGCGCGCGAGCTTGAGCAGCGCGAGCAGCGGCGCCGACACGGCGCGGATCGGCACGTGCTCCTCGGTGAGGAGGTCGGCGAGGTCGCCCGAGCCGTTGGCGCGCAGGATCGGGAAGAGCCTCCGCTCCTCCAGGTCGAAGTGCGCCGAGATCTCGTGCTCGATCGCGGCGAGGAGCTGCGGCAGCAGCACGTTCCACGCCGCGTCGTCCGCGGCGGGCGGCGCGGCGAGCCGGCCGAGGACCTGGCCGAGGCGCTCGAGCAGCGCGAGCACCGCCACGTGCTCCTCGTGCAGGCGGCGGGCGGTCTGGCGGACGGGTTCCATCACAGCCCCTTCGGGCGCAGGTCGCGCACGCGCACGGCCTTGCCCATCGAGCGCGGGATCTCGCCCGGCTTCTTCACGACGATGTCGGTGGTGATGCCGATCATCGACTTGATCTGGTGCTGCGCGGCGGCGGCGATGCGCGCGTAGGCGTCGCCCGCCGGCGCGACGTCGGGCGCGGCCTCGATCTCGACCGTCACGTGGTCGAGGCTGCCGCGCCGCTCGACGACCAGCTGGTAGTGCGGCGCGATCTGCGGCATGCCGACCAGCACCGCCTCGATCTGCGACGGGTAGACGTTGACCCCGCGGATGATCAGCATGTCGTCGTTCCGGCCCGTGATGCGCTTGATGCGCAGGTGCGTGCGCCCGCAGCCGCACTTCTCGGTCGTCACGCGCGTCACGTCGCGCGTGCGGTAGCGCAGCATCGGCAGCGCCTCCTTGCTGAGCGTCGTGATGACGAGCTCGCCCTGCTGCCCTTCCGGCACCGGCTTGCCGGTCTCCGGGTCGATGATCTCGAAGAGGAAGTGGTCCTCCCAGCCGTGCAGGCCCGCCTGCTTCTCCTCGCACTCGCAAGCGACGCCGGGCCCCATGATCTCGGAGAGGCCGTAGATGTCGATCGCCTTGAGGCCGAGGCGGAT
>JBAIWU010000285.1:0-2380 GCA_037917155.1 Candidatus Eiseniibacteriota bacterium | reverse complement strand
GGCCCCGCGGGCGCGCTGGCCGCGCTCTCGGTCCCGGGCAACGTGCGCTGCAACGACCCGACCCACGACGGCACGTCGG
The DNA here is from genome assembly GCA_037917155.1 of Candidatus Eiseniibacteriota bacterium. Lineage (GTDB taxonomy): Bacteria > Eisenbacteria > RBG-16-71-46 > RBG-16-71-46 > RBG-16-71-46 > CAIXRL01. The sequence goes on along the minus strand of JBAIWU010000285.1, from coordinate 2,301 downwards.
CGACCCAGTCCGAGCTCGGCGCGGCCGGCATCGGCAACCTCCTCGTCGTGAGCTGGAACAACGGCCAGGGCTTCTACACCGGCAGCGACATCCAGGGCGTGGGCTGGTCCAACGACGGCGGGCTCACGTGGACGCAGTACGGCGCCCCGCCGCACCCGGCCGGCTACGCGAGCTTCCGCTGGTACGGCGACCCCGTGGTGGCCGCGAACGAGAAGACCGGCGACTTCTATGTCGCCGGCCTCGCGCAGGTCGACGCCTCGCACAACGGCATCGCGGTCGCGCACGGCCGGTTCACCGCCGGCGTGTTCGCGATGGACAGCGCGTGGATCGTGCGCAAGGCCTCCAACCTGAGCGCCTTCCTCGACAAGGAATGGATGGCCTGCGACTCCTCCACGGGAAACCTCTACGTCACGAACACGACGTTCGGCGCCGCGGACACGATCGACCTCTACCGCTCGACCAACGGCGGCCGCTCGTGGTCGAGCCCCGTCACGCTCTCGAGCAACTCCGACGCCGGCTGGGTGCAGGGCTCGCGCGTGGCCGTGGCGGCCAACGGCGACGTCGAGACGGCGTGGTACGCCGCCGACCAGGTGACGGTGGAGAACGACGTGCGGTTCCGCCGCTCGACCGACCACGGCGTCTCGTTCGGCACGCAGGTGACCGTGGTCAAGTTCAACGAGCAGTTCGGCACCGGCGGCCCGGCGTTCAACCGCGACTGGGGCCCCAACTTCCCGTCGCTCGCCGTGGACCGCTCGGGCGGGCCGCACACGGGACGCGTCTTCATCTCGTGGCCGGAGTGCTGGCGGTTCCTCGCCACGCCGGTGACCGTGGGCACGCCGGCCTTCGATGCCGAGCCCAACGGCAGCGCGGCCGCGGCCACGCCGTTCACGGTGGGCCAGACGCTGCGCGGCACGCTCGTGACGTCGCCGTACGGCGTGTTCGACCAGGACTGGTACTCGTTCCCGCTCACCGCGGGCCAGACCATGATCGCGTTCGCGGACTCGGTGACGCTGGGCAGCGGCTGGATCCTGCGGCTGGTGGCGCCCGACGGCACGCAGCGGCTCTGCCGCGGCGGCCAGGCCGACAGCTCGCAGAACACGAACGCCAGCTACCCGGCGCAGGCCTACTACACGTTCACCGCACCCGAGACGGGCACCTACTACCTCGCGATGATCGCGCAGTCCTACAACACCGCGACGTACGACATCAAGACGGTGTTCGGCACGCCCGGCACGGAGCGTGGCCGCGACCAGCGCGACGTGTTCGCCACGTGGTCGGACGACGGCTCCACGTGGTCGACGCCCGTGCGGCTCAACGACGACGGCATCGGCTACGACCAGGTCTACCCCGAGCTCGCCGTGGGCGCGGACGGCGCCGCGTACGCGACGTGGTTCGACCACCGCGACGATCCCGCCGGCTCGCGCGCGAACGTCTACGCGACGCGCTCGACCGACGGCGGGCTGACGTGGGCGCCGGACCAGCTCGTGAGCAGCGCGCAGAGCAACTTCACCACTTCGGGCAGCAACATCGCGCCCAACTTCGGCGACTACAACGGCGTCGCGAACACGGGCACCACGCTGCTCGCCGCCTGGGGCGACGGCCGCAGCACGAGCAGCGTGGACGCGTGGGCGGCGCCGCTCGACCTGACGAGCGACCTGACGGCCTGTCCCGGCGACACGACGCTGGCGCCGGGCTCGACGCTCGCGCTCGGCTGGACGGTTGCGGATCACGACGTCGCCTTCCCGGGCACGTACACGGTCGCGCTCGCGAGCACGCGCAGCTGGCCGCTGCCCGCGCCGGGCCAGGTGCCGGTCGCGGCCGGCGGCTCGGCCGCGTACGGCACGACCGTGTCCGTGCCCGACTCGGCCGTCGACGGCCTGGACACGCTCACCGCGACCCTGGTCGATCCCGCCGGCGTGGTCGTGAAGCGGTGCAGCCTGCGGGTGGGCGTGCAGAGCAGCCTGCTCGCCGCCTCGCCCGGCGCGCGGGTGCTCGCGCTCGCCCCGGCCCGGCCGAACCCGGCCGTCGGCGGCACGCGCCTCGACTACTCGCTGCCCGCCGCCGGCCGCGTGCGGCTGGCGATCTACGACCTCGCGGGCGCCCGCGTGCGCACGCTCGTGGACGGCCCGCAGCCCGCCGGGCCGGCCTCGGTCCGCTGGGACGGCCGCGACGAGCGCGGCGGGGCCGTCAGGCCGGGCGCGTACTTCGCGCGGCTCGAGTACGGCGGCCGCGCGCTCGCGCGCACGCTCGTGCTGACCCGCTGACCCCTCCACCGAGCCACCCCGCGACGGCCCGCGCCTC
>JBAIWU010000284.1:0-15430 GCA_037917155.1 Candidatus Eiseniibacteriota bacterium | reverse complement strand
GAGGAGGGCTACCTCGACGACCCGGAAGGGCTGCGGCTGCTTCCGGGTGTCGCCGCGGCCTTGCGGCTCCTGCACCACGCGGGCCTGCCCGTGATCGTCATCTCCAACCAGTCGGGTGTGGGTCGCGGGCGCTTCCCGCTGCGGCGCGCGCACGCGACCATGGCGCGCCTGCGCACCGAGCTGCGCGCGCACGGTGTGGAGCTGGACGCGGTGCGCTTCTGCCCGCACGCGCCGGATGCGGGCTGCGATTGCCGCAAGCCGGGCACGCGGCTGCTCGTGGAGGCGGCGGAGGACCTGCGGCTGTCGCTGGCCGCGTCCGTCATGGTCGGGGACAAGCGGCTCGACACCGAGGCGGGGCAGGCGGCTGGCGGCATGGGGCTGCTCGTGCGCACCGGCTACGGCCGCGAGGAGGAGGCGCGGGACGGCCGCGCGCCCGACGGCGTGTTCGACGACTTCGCCGCGGCCGCGGCCTGGATCCTCGAGCGCTACGAGGCCCGTTGAGGGGCTAGTCGCGCGCGAGGTCGAGGTGGTAGCGCTGGCCGTTCGCCTCGGCCCGGTAGAGGATCATGTAGCCGTCGAGCTTCGCCTGGTCCGGCGCGACCCAGCGGTCCTCCACGAGGTCCTCGAGCCTCGCCGGATAGTGCCCGTTCTCGCGCTGGTAGAGCTCCAGCGCGTAGCGCAGGTCGCGCACGTGCGCGGCGGCGTAGACGTCCTGCCGCGGCATGGGCGCGGTGAGGAAGCCGCTGCGGGCCCCCGCCCAGCGCAGCGCCACGATCACCGCGATCGCGAGCGCGGAGAGCGCGACCTCGCGCAGCCAGGGGCGGCCGGCGGACGGCGTGCGCTTCGGCGCGGGCGCCGGCGCGGGCGGGCGCGCGCGGCCCGGGTCCTGCCGGCCCACGAACTCGATCCAGTGGGCGTCCATGAGGCGCTGCAGCGCCTCGTAGGTCTCGTACTCGGACAGTGGCGCGGCCTCGACCACGTCGGCGACCGTGTGCTGGCCGTCGATGATGCCGAACAGCTCGCGCTCCTCGTCCGAGAGCGGCTCGTCGGGATCGGGCAGGTCCTTCACGCCGAGGAGCTGGTACGGGTCCTTGAAGAGCGAGACGAACCGCTTCTGCTCGTCGACGCGGCGCGCCGCCTCGATGAGCACGCCCTCCATGCTGAGCATGACGAGGGGCGGCTGCGCCCACTTGATGTTGGGGTCGAAGCGGTACGAGCCATTGTCCCAGCGGACGAGGCGCATCAGGTCGTCGAGGACCTGGCGCTCGACGTAGGCGGCGAGCTCGGTCGAGTCGAGGTAGCGGCCGTTGAGGAGAAGGTCCTCGATGTCCCGGTTGGACTCGCGCTGGATCGTCAGCAGGCCCCGGTACTGCTCGTCCGAGAGCCGCCCCGTGTGGACGAGGAAGGCGAGGAGGGGATCGTCCTTGACCGCTCCGGCGGGCCGTGTCGAGACGATGCGGCCCTCCTGCACCCAGATCACGCCCCGCTCGCTGCCCCACTCGAGCGTCAGGCAGCCGGACTTCTTCTGGGTGCCGAGGAGCTGGAGGATCTCGGTGGCGGCGAAGTCGCGCAGATTGCCCTGGAGTGCCATGCGAGCTCCTACGCCGCGGTGTGCATCACGCGCCGGGTGGACTGGGTGACGCGGCCGCGCGAGGTCGCGTTCAGCTCGGCCTCGCGGGCCCGGGCCTTCTCGGACTGGTGCAGCCAGCCCAGCAGGGACGCGGCGTACACGAACGCCAGCGCCACCACGACGACGAGGGAGGGAACCTCGTCCCCGGGCAACGTGAGCCGCGGCTCGACCGAGAACGGCGGCGCCGCGCCGAGCCAGGCCATCAGGAGCAGCCAGGTCAGCGCGATGAGGAGCACGGGCGTGAACACGCGCCGGTGCGAGAGGAGGCCGTAGCCGGGCAGCAGGCTCGCGAGCGCCGTCTCGACGAGGCGGAGGCGGCGGAGCCGCTCGCGGCGGTGCCGCACGAGCAGCAGCCGGCCCAGCTCCGGCGTCTCGGCGCGCGCCTCGAGCACCGCGCAGGCCGGGCACAGCGCCTGCTCGCGGCGGCGCTCGGCGCAGCGACGGCAGACGATGGCACCGCAGTTGCCGCAGTTGCGCAGGTGGAGGCGGCGGTGCCGCAGGCCGCCTGCGGCGAAGCCGGCGCGCGCGAGCACGACCGCGCGCTCGCTGAAGCGCCAGCCGGAGGCCTCCACGTGGCGGCGCAGGCCGATGGGCACCGCACCGGCCATCTCGCGCGGGATGGGCGCGGAGCGCAGCGTGGCCCAGAAGACGCGCGGCTGCTGCCACTGGTCGATGAGCGGGAGGAGGCCGTCCGTGGTCGCCTGGGACTGGTAGGAGCGCACGAGCTCGAAGTTGAGGGCGGACGCGCGCGAGAGCGCCTCGGTCGCCGCGGCGTACTCGAACCGCTGCGTGTGGAGCTGCCCCGAGTTGAACCACGCCGCCGCGTTGGACGGATTGGCCGTGAGCGCGTTCCGGTACGACGCGAGCGCGTCGTCCGTTCGGCCCTCCATCGCGAGGACGTTGCCGAGGTTGGTGAGCGCGCGGTCGTCGCCCGGCTGCAGCTGGACGACCCGCCGGTACGCCGCCTCGGCGGCCGCGAGGTGGCCGCCGCGGCGCGACTCCCAGCCGAGGCCGAACTGCACGATGCCGTTGTCCGGCTGCGCGTGCGCGAGCGCCGCGAGGTGCTCCTCGCGCGCGCGCGACCACGGGGCGTTCTCGATCTGCGACACGTCGTAGAACGGCGCGGCCCCGCCGTGCAGCGGCAGCGAGAAGCGCTCGACCACGCCCAGCACGAGCGGCGTGCAGACGGCGACCGTGAACAGCAGGGTCGCCAGCACGCGTTCCCGCGCGCGCAGGTTCGGCCAGAGGCACGCGAGGTAGGCCACCGTGGGCAACGTCAGGCCGAGGCCGGCGAGGTAGGGCAGCGCGAAGATGCCGAGCGCCCACCACCGCGCGCCACCGCGCGTCGCCAGCGGCGCGAGGCGCTCCTGCCACCCGTGCGTGAGCTCGTCCCGCCGCAGCCAGACGAGCACGAGGCTCGCGAGCAGCAGACCGACGTACAGCGCCTCGAATCCGACGAGCGTCGCGTTCGCGGCGAGCCCGAGCTGGAGGTTGAAGTCCTGCCGGAGCAGCGCGATCACCGCGGCGTACTGCTGCAGCGCCTGGCTCGGGTCGCGGGTGAGCATCCACGCGGCGATCGTCAGGTGCGGCTCGACGAACGTCGGGTCGAGCTCGGCGGCGCCGCGCACGTCGACGAGCGCCTGGTCGTCCTGCCGGGCCTGCTTCGCCATGAGGCCGCGGCGGTAGAAGATGCGCGACTCGGCCGGCAGCGAGGCGAGGTGGCGCGCGTTCAGGTACGCGATCCAGTCGCCCACGCGGCGCAGGTCGGCCGGCGGTGCGACCCGCAGCGCCGCGGCGGGCGCGGGGCGGGCCGGTGCGACGCGCACCGGCTCGGGTGTGCGGTGGGCCTCGGGTGCGGCGGACGCGGCCACGGCGGCGGCGGCGCCACCGGCCTGCGGGACGGCGGCGAAGGCCGGGTCGGGCGCCGTGTCGGCGACCGGCGGCGGCGCGGTCGTGTCGCTGCCCGCCGGGCGCGGCGCGGCGAGCGGGAGGGCCAGTGCCGCGACGAGAAGGACGAGGACGCGCGCGGGCGCGGCCGGCGAGGCGTCCGGCGTCCGCTGCGGGTCGTGGGTGAACCAGGGGCGCATTCCCTTGACACTCCGGGTGGGCGCTCATAACTTGCGGCGCGATCAACTGGTTGTATCGGCGGCGCCCCGCCGCCGCTTGAGCAGCAACTGCGCCCGAGTTTCCGCCGCTTTCGCGACCATGCGCCGCGCCCCGGTGTGGAAACGGGGCCGCCTGTTTGGGCGCCCGTCGCCCGGGAGTCGTCATGAGCGAGTTGGCAGGGGGCGGCGCGCCACCCTGGATCCGCATCCGTGCGGCCGCCGACCACGTGGGCCAGGCCGTGGAGATCCGCGGCTGGGTCACCCACCGGCGCTCGAGCGGCAAGGTGCAGTTCGTCGTCGTGCGCGACGGCAGCGGCGAGATGCAGTGCGTCGCGAGCGTGCGCGACCTGACGCCGGAGCAGTGGGAGGCGAGCGGCGCGCTGACGCAGGAGTCGGCCGTCGTCGCGCGCGGCGTGCTCAAGGCCGACGCACGGCAGGTGGGAGGCGTCGAGATGGGCATGACCTCGCTCGAGGTCGTCTCGCTCGCGCCGGACTACCCGATCACGCCCAAGGAGCACGGCACCGACTTCCTGATGGACCACCGCCATCTCTGGCTTCGCGCGTCGCGCCAGCAGGCGATCCTCCGCATCCGCGCCGAGATCGTCGCGGCCTTCCGCGAGTTCATGAACGCCGAGGGCTTCATCCTCGTCGACGCGCCAATCTTCACGCCGAGCGCGTGCGAGGGGACGACGACGCTGTTCGAGACGCAGTACTTCGACGACCGCGCCTACCTGACGCAGAGCGGCCAGCTCTACATGGAGGCCGCGGCGATGGCGTTCGGGCGCGTGTACTGCTTCGGACCCGCGTTCCGCGCCGAGAAGAGCAAGACGCGCCGGCACCTCATCGAGTTCTGGATGATGGAGCCCGAGTGGGCGTTCGCGACGCTCGACGACGTGATCGCGCTCGAGGAGCGGCTGCTCGTCGCGACCGTGGCGCGGGTGCTGGACCGCCGCGGCGAGGACCTCAAGATCGTCGAGCGCGACACGACGAAGCTGGAGCGCATCCGCGGGCCGTTCCCGCGCATCCACTACGACGAGGCGGTGCGCATGCTGCATGCGGCCGGGCTGGCGTTCGAGCACGGGGACGACTTCGGCGCGCCCGACGAGACGGAGCTGTCGAGCCGCTACGAGACCCCCGTCTTCGTCACGAACTACCCGGCCGCGGTGAAGGCCTTCTACATGGAGCCCGACCCGGCCGACCCGAAGCTGTCGCTCTCCTGCGACTGCCTCGCGCCCGAGGGCTACGGGGAGATCATCGGCGGCGGCCAGCGCATGTCCTCGCTGGACCTGCTCACGCGTCGCATCGACGAGCACGGCCTGCCGCAGTCGGCGTTCGAGTGGTACAAGGACCTGCGCCGGTACGGCTCGGTGCCGCACGCCGGCTTCGGCATCGGCGTCGAGCGCACCCTGGCCTGGATCGCGGGGCTCGAGCACGTGCGGGAGAGCATCCCGTTCCCGCGCATGCTGTACCGGCTGGCGCCCTGACCGGCGTCGCGCCGGCGCGGGCGTCAAGTCCCTGTGCAACGGAAACGCGGGATTGACATGGCAGCGAAGCAGTTCCTAAACTTCATGCACTTCGTGAACCGGAGCGCCGGATGTCCGTACACCCTCCCGGCTTCGCTCCTGTTGGCGTGTGCCCTGTTGGCCCTTCCCGGGTGCACGTCGCGCTCCCCACGGCGCGTGGAAGATTCCGAGACCAGCGGGCGTATCAAGGTCGTCAGCGTTCCGGAGGGACGGGACCTGGTCCAGCGCGAGATCGCGGCATTTCGCGTCCAGTATCCGGCCGCGACATTCGAGGTGACCACGGGCTCGTCCCGCGAGGCCGTCAGGGCCCTGCTGGAGCAGCGGGCGGACCTGGCGCTCCTGACCCGGGAGCTGGAGCCGGAGGAACGTTCGGTCATGGTCAAGGGGGGCATGGAGTTGGAAGGCTACCGGTTCGGGCGGGACGCGATCTGCGTGATCGTGAATCCCTCCAATCCCGTCGCCCAGCTGGGCCTGGACGACCTGCGCCGGATCTACCTCGGACAGGTATCGGACTGGGCCGCGTTGGGCGGGCGCCCGGGGCGCATCGAGCCGATCGTCCGCGCCCCCGAGAGCGACCTGATGGCCGCGTTCATCCAGCGCGTCATGGGAGGCGAGGCGCCCACGGCGCCGGCGCTCCGCGTGCCGGCGGACTCCGATGCCGTCGCGCGCGTGCGCGAGCGGCCGGGCGCGATCGCCTTCGTGTCCATGGCCTTCTCGGGCGCCGGCGCGAAGACGGTGCAGGTGTCCTCGCTCGCGGGCCTGCCCGCCTGCGTGCCGGACGCGGAAAAGGTTTACACGGGCGAGTACCCTCTGACACGCTACGCCAATCTCTTCGTCCGTGCCGGCGGTCCACGGCTCGCGAACGGGCTGGTCACGTTCATCTCGAGCCTCGACGGCCAGAAGATCGTTCACGAAGCCGGGCTGGTGCCGACCGCGGTACCGGTGCGCTTCGCCCGACGCTCCCCGATGCTGGGCACCCACTGAACCACCCAGGAGACGCGACGACCTGACCATGAACACCATCGCACGCATCCCGGAGACCCTCCGCCGGACCTGCCGCCTGAGCGCGGCCTTCGTGCTCATCGCCCTGTGCGCCTCGACCGCGTGGGCCGACGACCTCAAGGACGCCCGCGCCGCGCTGGCCGCGGGCCAGCTCGACCAGGCGCAGCAGTTGTTCGAGAAGGTCGCCTCGCAGGGCTTCGCCGAGGGCGCTGCGGGCGTCGGGCAGGTCTACCTGCGCAAGCGGGACTACGCGAAGGCGCAGGACGCGTTCGAGCGTGCGGCGAAGATGGACGGCAACCTCGCGCTCGCGTGGTTCGGCCAGGGCGAGGTGCAGCGTCGGCAGGGGAACTGGGCGGACGCGCTGCCGCTGATGCAGAAGGCCACGGACATCGACCGCAAGTTCCCGGAGGCGCAGCTCGCGCTCGGCGACGTGCTCGTGCACCTCGACCGTCACGCCGAGGCGATCCAGGCGCTCACGCCGGGTCTCAACTGGGGCCCGAAGTGGAAGCCGCGATTCCTCGTGGCGCTGGGGCAGGTCGAGATGTCGCGCGACTCGCTGCGGGACGCCGGCATCTACTTCACCCAGGCGCAGCAGACCGCGCCCGACGATCCGCAGACCAACCGGGCGCTGGGCGACTTCTACCTCAAGCGCGGCATCGGCTCGCTGGCCGTGCCGGCCTACCAGAAGGCCGTCGAGCTCGACACCTCCGACGTCGAGCTGCGCTTCGCGCTCGGCCAGGCGCTCGCGTACGACCAGCAGTACAACGACGCGCTCGACCAGTACAAGTGGGTGACGGAGCGCGACCCTGACTTCGCCCCGGGCGAGCTGGCGCTGGGCGACCTGTACTACCGGTCCGGGCCCGCCGACGCGAAGCGCTACGGCGACGCGCGGCCCTATCTCGAAAAGTACACGCAGCTCCAGCCGAAGGACCCGCGCGGGTGGAGCCTGCTCGGCCGCGACCTCTACTTCCTCAAGATGCGGGACGAGGCCGTGGCGGCGATGACGAAGGCCGCCGACCTCGGCGAGAAGGCCAAGGAGATGTACACGATCCTCGGTCGCTGCTACGTCGACCAGAAGAACTGGGAGGGGGCGCTCGCCGCGTACCAGAAGGGCGACCCGAACAACACCGACCAGCTCAAGATCGGCCAGATGTACGTCTTCCTCGGCAACAACAAGGCGGACACGACCTACTTCGCGAGGGCCGACTCGGTCTACCAGGCGCTGGTCACCCAGGACTCGACCTCGTGGGAGGGGAAGTTCGCCCTTCTCGAGGTGGGCAAGCTCCACTTCCGCCAGAAGGACTACACGGGGACCGTGGCCCTCCTGCAGCGCCGAATCGCGCTTGACCCGAACTCGGACGAGGCTTACTACTACCTCGGACTGTCTTACAATGAGATGAAGCAGTTCCCCGACGCCGTCACGGCGCTCCGGCAGGCCTGCGCGCTCGCGCCGACCAAGGCGGACCGCCAGTTCCGCCTCGGTCTCGTGCTCGCCTCGATGGACTCCACCGCCGAGTCCAACGCGGCCTTCATGCGCTCGACGGAGCTCGACTCGACCAGCAAGGACGCGTGCATCGCGTTCCGGCAATTGGGCTACAGGGCGTTGCTCGACAAGGACTGGGGACGGGCCATCGGCCTGCTCGATCGCTCCGCATCGATCTGCCCGAACGACACGCAGACGCTGGTCTGGCTGGCCCAGGGCCTCGCGAACGGGGGCAACCGGACGCGGGCGGTGGAGACGTTCAAGAAGGTCCTGTCGATCCAGCCGGGCAATCCGGACGCGGTCAAGGGGCTCAAGGCGCTCGGCGGCTGACCAATCGGAGCGGGTCGTGGGACAGGCCCGGTGGCGTAGAGACGGCCTGCGGGATCTCGGCAGCCGGCACGGAGGGACTGGGATGGCACTGAAGAGTCGGCAGGTCGGATCGATCGCGATCCTCGCGCCCAAGGGCTACCTGATGGGGGGCGACGAGACCGACGAGCTCGAGAAGGCGATCCAGAAGCTGAGCGAGGAGGGCAACAAGAACCTCGTCATCAACCTCAGCGAGACGCAGCATCTCAACTCCACGGCGCTGGGCGCGCTGATCCGTGCCCGCGACGGCTACGTGCGCCGGGGCGGCCAGATGAAGCTCGCCGCGCTGGACAAGCACATCGAGAACATCTTCGTGATCACGAAGCTGTCCATGGTGTTCGACGTCTACCCGACCGAGGAGCAGGCGATCGCCAGCTTCGCGGAGCGAGAGTCCGTCTGAGGCGCAGGTCACCGTTGGGAGGAAGCGGCTCATGTCCGTGACGCGCAGGCAGGTCCGCAGCATCTCGATCCTCGCCCTGAAGGGACGGTTCTACGGCGACCGCGAGACCGACGAGCTCGAGAAGGCGATCATGGCCGAGGCCGCGACGGGCAACACGCGGCTGGTCCTGAACATGAGCGAGTGCGAGGCGCTGAATTCCGTCGGGATCGGCACGGTGATGCGCGGGTACGTCAACTACAAGGGGCGTGGCGGCGAGATCAAGCTCTGCGGGCTGGGCAAGCGGCTCAAGGATCTCTTCGTCATGACCAAGCTGATCATGGTCTTCGACCACCAGGACACCGAGGAGCAGGCGCTCGCGGCGTTCGCGGAGGTCGATGCGTGAACCCCGCCTGGCCGGGTCGGGGAGCAGTGGCAGGTGCAGTCGGATGGTCGGGAAAGCAGGAGCTTCCGCGACCCGGGCGGACGAGGGGGTCTCATCCGCTGACCAGTTCGATCGTGGACCGCGATTCGCGCGGGCCGCGCTGACGGAGGAACGAAACGGCAATGAACCGAATCATCGTCCCCATCTACTTCACCCTCGCGGTGGTGGTCTCGTTCGCACTCTGGTTCAACCTTCCGAAGCTGGGCCCCCTGGGCAAGCAGATGTTCGATGCCGGCCCGCTGGTGGCCATGCTGTTCCTCCTGCTCATCCTGCAGGTCACGTTCGTGCTCGAGCGCACGTGGAGCCTCAACAAGGCGAAGGGGAAGGGCTCGCTGCCGGACTTCCTGAACAACGTCCGCAAGAAGATCCAGTCCAAGGACGTGCAGGGCGCGATCAAGCTCTGCGGTGACCAGCGCGGCTCGGCGGCCAACGTCATGCGCGCCGGTCTCGAGCGCTACCTGGCCCTGATGGCCGAGGGCGCGCCGAAGGACAAGATCGTCGCCGAGACGCAGGCGGCCATCCAGGAGGCCAACGGCCTCGAGGTGCCGCTGCTCGAGCGCAACCTGATCGCCCTGTCCACGATCGCCTCGATCTCGACGATGGTCGGCCTGCTCGGCACGGTCATCGGCATGATCCGTTCGTTCGCCGCCCTCGGCCACACCGGCGCCGTCGACGCGACCAAGCTCGCCGTCGGCATCTCGGAAGCGCTCGTGAACACGGCCGGCGGGCTCATCGTCGCCATCCTCGGCATCGTCATGTACAACGTGTTCGTGACGCGCGTGGACGGCTTCAACTACATGATGGACGAGGCTTCGTACGAAGCGGTGCAGCTGCTCGCAGCCAGCGCCGCCGAGAAGAAGTAAGCGTTCGGGGAGGCTGGGCCCATGCTCAAGAAGATGCGCCGCATCGGCATCGCCATCGACATGACGCCGATGGTCGATGTGGCGTTCCTCCTGCTGATCTTCTTCATGTGTACGACGCAGTTCAAGCCGCCCGAGAAGGACAAGATCAACCTTCCGGACTCGAACTCGAACGCCAAGTCGCCGGAGTCGCAGATCATCACGATCGCGGTCACAGCGCCGAAGCCGGAGAACAACAACGTCTCCGTCGTCCGCGTGACGTGGCGCCAGGCGGGCCAGGAGATCGACCGCATCCTGCAGCCGGAGATGGTGAAGGGGCAGCTCGGCACGACGCTGAGCACCGCCCGCGCCTCCAACCCGGCCGCGCGCGTGATCGTGAAGATGGACAAGGACGCGCAGTTCGGCGTCATGTCGGACATGATGAGCGCGTTCCAGGAAGCCAACGCGACCCGGTTCAACGTGCAGACCAACCTTGCCGTGGGTGGTGGCGTCTTCAAGCGCGCCGCGACCCCGGGCGCAGCCGCGAAGTGAGCCGCGCCAACCATCTCCGGAGGTGATTGCAGATGGGTGCAGTCGACACCCCACAACCCAGAAGTGGCGGCGGCAAGAAGGGCAAGGGGTTCCACCGTCCCAAGCGTCGCGTCGGCATCCGCATCGACATGACGCCCATGGTCGACGTGGCGTTCCTGCTGCTGATCTTCTTCATGGTCACGACCGTGTTCCGCACGCCGCAGGCCCTCGAGATCAACCTTCCGCCCAACAAGGAGCAGACGGCGCAGATCGCCGAGTCCAACGTGCTCCAGCTGCGCGTGCTGAGCGAGGACCGGGTGTTCTGGAAGCGGGGCCCCAAGACCGACCCCTGGGTCCACACGACCGTGGCCGGCCTCAAGGACGTCCTGAAGCCGCTCTCGAGCAACGACAAGCTCGTCGTGCTCATCAACATCGACCGCGAGGCGAAGTTCAACAACATGGTCAGCATCATCGACCAGCTGGACATCGCCCACCTCAGCCGGTTCTCGATCCTCGAGCTCGGTGAGAAGGAGAAAGCCGAGGTGGAGAAACTGTGAGCGATCGTCGCGACGACAAGGACGCGGTGGTGGGCGCTCCGCCGATCCCGAAGGCGATGTCCACGGGCTCGTCGTCCATCGCGTTGTACCAGTTCATGCCCTACGGGGCGCCCGAGCTCCTCGAGGTCGCCAAGCAGTACCTGACGAAGGCGCTCACGGTGGCGATGTCGGCCCTCGTGATCATCTTCGCGGCGCTGCTGGCGCTCGGGATCTACCTCGCGAACCGGCCCAAGGAGACGAGCACGATCGTGGTGCCGTACCGCGAACTGGCGGCCCCGCCGCCGCTCACGGACGCGCCGCCTCCGCCGAAGGTCCAGGTGACGACGCAGGTCGCGCCGCCGGCCGCCGCGGTGCCCGTGCCCGTCCCGGACGCCGAGGCGCCGCAGGAGCAGAAGATCGCCTCGCAGGAGGAGCTGTCGCAGGCGAGCCCGGGCGTGAGCACCGAAGGGACGGGTGACAACATCGTCGTGCAGCCGCCCTCCGAGGAGGAGCTGCCGAAGTTCGGCGAGTATGTCTACGTCGAGGAGCTGCCGGAGGCGATCACGAAGGTCGCGCCCGTCTACCCCGACATCGCGCGCGACGCCGGCGTCGATGGCCAGGTGATGGTGCAGGCGCTCGTGGGCAAGGACGGCAAGGTGAAGGACGTGCGCGTGGTGAAGTCGATCCCCATGCTCGACCAGGCGGCGATCAACGCGGTCAAGCAGTGGGTGTTCAAGCCCGCGCTCTCGAACAACAAGCCGGTCGCCGTGTGGGTCGCGGTGCCGGTGAAGTTCAGCCTGCACTGACGCGGGCACGCGGTACGGCCGTTCCCGGCGCACGGACTCCCTTCGGGGTCCGTGCGCCTCGGCTTGCGCCGGCACGACGCGCCCGCGCGCGCCGCGGGCGCTGACGAAGGCCGGACGCGTTCTCCGCGCGCCGGCCGCGTCCGGTGAGGGTTTTTCCGCGCCGGTCCCGGGTGCGTTTGACCCTCCCGGGGGGACTCCCTACCTTCGTCGTGGCTGTTTTCGTGCCCCACCACGCCGACCCGAGGAGTCCGTCATGTCGTCGCCGCTGCCGCCGGCCGAAGCGACCCCGTCCGCCCCCCGGGGGCCTTCCCTCGGCGCCCGAACCCTGCGGGTGTTCGCTCGTCCATTCCAGGCGTGGGAGGGCCTCGAGACCCGCGTGCAGTGGTGGTTCCCCCTGCTCGTGTTCGTGGCGGTGCAGGCCCTGCTGCTCGGGCTGACATTCCACCGGGTCCTGCTGCCGACCATGCTCGAGCAGTGGAACCAGGCGGTGGAGAGCGGGCAGATGACGGCCGCGCAGGTCGAGAAGATCGCCTCGTTCTTCACGGACAACCCGCTCGGGCTCACGCTGATCCTGTGCCAGCAGGTCGTCGGCATGGTGCTGGTGCTGCTGCTCGTGGCCCTGGTCGTCTGGTTCGGGGTCGGGTTCGTCCTGGGCACGAAGTTCCCGTTCCGGCTCTCGCTGGAGGTGGTGACGTGGTCCTCGCTGGTGCGGCTTCCGGAGGTCCTGCTGACGTTCGCGATCGGCTGGTCCCAGGAGACGCTCAAGGGCATCCACTTCGGCCTCGCGGTGCTGCTGCCGGAGATGGACCCGCCCAGCAAGCTGCACCAGGGGCTGGCCGTGCTCCTCGACGCGGTGGGCCCGTTCGTGATCTGGAACCTGTTCGTGACGATCGTGGGCTGCGCCGCGCTCTCGGGGGCCCCGCGCAGGAACGTGGCCTGGGTCCTCGCGGCGCTCTACCTCGCCCTCAGTATCGTGTTCGCCGTCGTGGCCGCGCTGTTCGCGCCGGGGACGTGACCCGGGCTGCAACCCGGTGGCGCCCCAGCACGTAGGAATCGCACGCCGTGTGATGAGCACGGCGTTTCGCCGTATGAACGGAGTACGTGAGAAGGAGTGAATCGACGGATGCGCGCAACGATGATGCTTCTCCTGCTGCTCGTTCCGGCCGTCCCCGCGATGGCCGCGCCGCTGACCGCCGACGACGCGGTGAAGATCGCCCTGCAGCACAGCTCCGAGATCGTGCAGGCGAAGGCCGGCCAGTACACGGCGAAGTCCGGGATGTGGAGCGCGTACGCGGGCGTCCTGCCCTCGGCCTCCGCGAGCCTGAGCCGCAGCGGCTCGTTCACGGGCGAGTCGCGCGGCTTCAGCGCCGGCAACGTCGTGGTGGCCAGCCCGCCCGTGTACGACCAGGAAGGCTACTCGCTGACCCGTGGCGTGAGCGGCTCGTGGCCCATCCTGAACCTCTCGTCGTGGACGAGCTGGTCGTCGGCACGCCTCGGGGTGCGCGCGGCGGATTACTCGCTGTCCGCGGCCCGCGCGAACGTCGTGCTCTCGACGAAGCGGCAGTTCTACACGGTCGTGCAGGCGATGCACCAGGCGGTCGTGAACGCACAGGCGCTGCGCCTCGCCCGTGACAGCGAGCGGCGCGTGCGCGCCATGTACGAGGTCGGCTCGGTGTCCAAGAGCGACCTGCTCAAGGCGCAGGTCGCGACGTCGCAGGCCGAGCTCGACTCGCTCACGGCGGATCACGCCGTGACGCAGCAGCGCATCCTGCTCGCCCAGGCGCTGGGCGTGCCCGAGGCGCAGATCGGCGACGTCGACTCCACGTTCGACGTGACGCAGCAGACGGTCGACCCCGAAGCGATCCTGGCCGAGGCGCGGCGCAACCGCCCCGACCTCCGCGCGGCCGAGGCCGACGCGCGCTCGTCCGAGCTGGACCTGAGGGCGGCTCGCTGGGAGCGGCTGCCCTACGTCTCGCTGAGCGGATCGTGGACGCCGAAGTCGACGCGCACGGTGAAGTCGTCGGACTACCCGGACGGCTCCAACCCCTCCTCGAGCTCGTCGGAGACGGAGCGCACGTACGCGGGGACCGTATCCGTGAACCTGCCGCTCTTCGACGGCCTCGCGACCGACGCACGCGTCGCGAACGCTCGCGGCCGGATGATGGAGGCGCGCGAAACCCGGGACGCCCTGCTCCGTAATCTGGAAGGCGAGGTGCACCAGGCGGTTCTGGCCTACCGCGAGGCCGTCGAACGCATCGCGCTCGGCAGCCGGACCGTCGAGTCCGCGTCGGAGAACCTGAACCTCGTGCAGCAGAAGTACAACGTCGGCTCCGCGACGATCCTGGACCTGATCGACTCCCAGGTGCAGTTCCAGAGCGCGCAGAGCACCCTCGTCGCCGCCCAGGCCGCGATCCGCATCGCCGAAGCCCAGCTGGACCAGGTGCGCGGCCGCTCCCAGTGAGAGGAAAGGAAGCGCATCGCCGATGAAGAAGCAGGCATGGCTGTGGATCGGTCTCGGGCTGGTCGCGGTCGTCGCGCTGGTGGCCCTGAGCGTCGCGAAGAGCTCCCGCAGCAAGGTCGAGTCGGTCCAGCTCGCCCGCGTCCGCCGCGAGGACATCACGGCGCGCGTGCGCGCCCCCGGCAAGATCGAGCCCAAGACGCAGGTCAAGATCAGCGCCGACATCATGGGCAAGATCGTCCACCTGCTGGTCAAGGAGGGCGACGCCGTCCGCAAGGGGCAGCTCATGCTCCAGCTCGACGACACGCAGTACCGCAGCTTCTGGGAGCAGGCGAGGGCGGCGTCGGCCGCCGCGCAGGCGCACCTGCGCGAGACGCGGACGACGCTTCGCGTGGCGGAGTCGAACTTCACGCGCCAGAAGGCGCTCTTCGAGCAAAAGCTGCTCTCGACCGCGGAGTGGGAGCAGGCGGAGTCCGCGCACGAGAGCGCGCGCGTCGCGGCGACGAGCGCCGAGGAGGACGCCTCGCGCGCCAGCGCGGCGGAGCGGGCGGCGGCGGACAACCTGGCGAAGTGCCGCTTCCTGGCGCCGTTCGACGGCGTCGTGAGCGCGCTCAACGTGGAGCAGGGCGAGATCGTCATCACGGGCACCATGAACAACCCGGGCACGGAGATCATGGTCGTCTCGGACCTGTCGCGCATGCAGGTACGCGCCGACGTCGACGAGACCGACGTGGTCGACATGCGGCTCGGCCAGAAGGCGAAGATCTCGGTGGACGCGATCCCGGACACGACCTTCGAGGGCACGGTGACCGAGATCGGGAACACGGCCAAGCGCTCGATCACCTCGACCGTCGAGGGCCAGACGAACTTCGAGGTCGTGGTGGTGTTCGATCACGACGTGCCGCAGGTGCGGCCCGGCATGACCGCCGACGTCGACATCGGCGTCGGCACGCATCCGAACGTGCTCGTCGTGCCGATCCAGTCCGTGGTCGTGCGCACGGAGAGCGAGCTCGAGCGCGCGAAGCGCGGCACGCCGAAGACCGCGAAGGCGCGGCTGGCGGCGCTCGCTGCGGACGAGGACACCGTGGGGAAGAAGGACAAGGAGATCACCGGGATCTTCGTGGCGAACAGCAACGATGCGCGGTTCGTGCCGGTGCGCACGGGGCTCGCGAGCCAGACGATGATCGAGGTCATGGGCGACGTGAAGCAGGGCGATGAAGTCGTCTCGGGGCCGTACAAGGCGTTGCGCGACCTCAAGCCGGGCGGCAAGGTGCGCCGCGAGACCGGCGAGAGGAAGGAGAAGAAGTGAGGACCCGATGCTGATCTCGAT
>JBAIWU010000283.1:0-1998 GCA_037917155.1 Candidatus Eiseniibacteriota bacterium | reverse complement strand
GAGCGCGCGGCACGCCGCCTCGCTCGTCGCGTGCCCCGCGAGCGCGGCGGCGATGTCCTCGTCGCTCGCGACCTTCGTCAGCCCGTCGGAGCAGAGCAGCAGGCGGTCGCCGTCCTCGATGTCGCGGTGGTGGATGTCGCTCTCGAGCGTCTCGCCGGGGCCGCCCACCGCACGCGTGAGCACGTGGCTGAGCGGATGCTCGACCACCTCGGCCTGCCCCAGCCGGCCCTCGTCGGCCCAGTGCTGCGCGAGCGTGTGGTCGTGCGTCACGAGGAACAGCCGGCCCGCGCGCATCACGTATGCGCGCGTGTCCCCGACGTGCATGATGAACAGGTCTCCGCCCACCGTGTATGCGCTCGTGAACGTCGTGCCCATGCGCTCGAGGCGCGGGTCCTCGCGCTGGCGCTCGTGCAGCGTCGCGTGCATGAGCTGGAGGTAGGCGCGCGAGCGCGCGAGCAGCTCGTCGACCTCGCGCTCCCGCGTCGCCGGGTCGTCGAACTTGAGCGCCCACTTGGGCGACCGCATGATCCCCTCGACGAGCGTGAGCAGCGCGGTGCGGCTGGCCGTCTCGCCGCCCTCGCTCCCGCCCACGCCGTCGCCCACGATGAGCAGGTGCCCGGTCTCGTCCATGTGCGCGGGCAGGTCGCCCTCGGGCAGGTTGCTCGCGATGCGCTCGATGAACCGGCCGAGCCGGAAGACGACGTACGCGTCCTCGTTGTTCGGGCGCGAGCCCTGGTGGGTCAGCGCCGCGATGTCCACCCGCACGCGGTGCGTGGGAATGCCGGTCTCCACGAACGGCGGCGCGGCCGCCGGACGGCTCTCGTGATCGCTCACAGGAGGCCTCCTCGGTCGAAGGCGTCGGAATCGCGACGCCCTTCAGGGTAGCGGTTCGCGGCGCCGGCATCCCGCGGAATCCGCCGCCCGCGGTCCCGCCGGTGACCCGGCGGCCGCGCCGGGCGGGGTGTCCGGCGGGTCGTGGTGCGCGCTTTCCGCGTGTCCGCGGCGCGGGTCGCTGGTACCTTGCGCGAGTCCATTCTCTCCAGGCCTTCCCACGGGGGCGCGTGCATGCTCGAACCCGGCACCCGGCTCGGTCCGTACGAAATCCTCGTCCCGCTCGGCGCGGGCGGCATGGGCGAGGTCCACCGCGCCCGCGACACGCGCCTGGGGCGCGACGTCGCGGTCAAGGTGCTGCCCCAGCACCTGTCGGCCGATCCCGAGGTGCGGGCGCGCTTCGAGCGCGAGGCGAAGACGGTCTCGAGCCTGAACCACCCGAACATCTGCACGCTGTTCGACGTCGGCCGCGAGGGCGAGACCGACTACCTCGTGATGGAGCTGGTCGAGGGCGAGACGCTCGCCGAGCGGCTGCGCCGCGGGCCGCTGCCCGGCCCGGAGCTGCTGCGCCTGGGCGCGCAGGTCGCCGACGCGCTCGACCGCGCGCACCGGGCCGGGGTGATCCACCGCGACCTCAAGCCCGGCAACATCATGCTGACCCGCAGCGGCGCGAAGCTGATGGACTTCGGCCTCGCGCGCGCGACCGGCATGCGCGGTCCCGCCGGCGCCTCGGGCACGACGATGGCGGCGCTGACGCAGTCGCCGACGGTGGCGCAGCCGCTGACGGCCGAGGGCACGATCGTCGGCACGTTCCAGTACCTCTCGCCCGAGCAGCTCGAGGGCCGCGAGGCGGACGCGCGCAGCGACCTGTGGGCGCTGGGCTGCGTGCTCTACGAGATGGCGACGGGCCGGCGCGCGTTCGAGGGCCGCAGCCAGGCCTCGCTCATCGCCGCGATCCTCGAGCGCCAGCCGCCACCCGTGGGCGAAAGCTCGGCCGGGAGCGCCTCGGGTGCGGGTGCCTCCGCCGCGGGCGGTCCGCCCGTGGGGCTCGACGGGCTCATTCACGATTGTCTCGCCAAGGACCCGGACGAGCGCGTACAGACGGCGCACGACGTGCGGCTGCGGCTGCAGCGCATCGCGCAGTCGGCGGGGCTGTCCATCTCGAGC
>JBAIWU010000282.1:0-2024 GCA_037917155.1 Candidatus Eiseniibacteriota bacterium | reverse complement strand
TACGTGATGGACGCGTTCCCGGGCCTGGCGCTGCTCTCGGCGGTGGCGCTGGCGGGCCTCGTGCGCGGCGGCGCCGCGCGCCGGCGCACGGTGCTCGCCGGCTTCTCGCTGCTCGGCGTCGCGGCGGCGGTGCTGGCGCTCACGCCGTGGTTCGCGCCCGCGCCGCGGCGGCCCGACCTGCAGGTGGTCGCGCACGCGGCACGCACGCTCGTGCCCGCCGACAGCGTGATCCTGACGCCCTCGGGCGACTACTTCGCGATCGCGAACCAGTTCGTCTACTACTCGCGCCACCCGCTCGGCGTGCCGATCGGCGACTCCGCGCGCGTGCGCGCGGCGCTCGACCGCGGCCAGTGGGGGCTGTTCGACGACGCGCAGCGGGCGGCGTTCCTGGGCGCGGACTCGCTGGCGTACCCGGTCGTCGTCGCCAGCGGCCGCTGGTCGCTGGTGCACGCCGCTCCGCGGCCGGCGGTGCGGCTGGAGGCCTCCGAAGCGTTCGAGTGAGGCGCGGGGTGCCCGTTCCCGGGGCCTCTGGCGCCGCGCGAGGGCGTTGACCCTGCTTTCTCGCGCCTCCTATACTGCCCCGCTCGCACGACACCGCGCGCGGCGGCGCGTGCCCGAGGGGCCGGGCAGCGCGATCCCGCCGATCTCCCGCACCTCCCACATGGAGACCTCCGCCATGGAAGCCACGCAGACGCTGGTGAACACGTCCGTGAAGAACGGCGTGATGACGATCGAGCTGACGTTCGATCCGGGCAACTGCTACACGCACGAGATGATGCTGCAGCTCGACCGGGCGATCCTGCAGGCGCGCTTCGACAACGACGTGCAGGCGATCGTCCTGCGCGGCGCGGGCGAGAAGTTCTTCTGCGCGGGCGCCGACATCAACATGCTCAAGAAGGCCGACCCGACCTTCAAGTACTACTTCTGCCTCCACGCCAACGAGACGCTCAACCGCCTCGAGCACACGCCCAAGATCGTGATCGCGGCGCTCAACGGCCACACGGTGGGCGGCGGCCTCGAGATCGCGATGGCGGCCGACATCCGCATCGCCCGCAAGGGCGCCGGCAAGGTGGGCCTGCCCGAGGTCAATCTCGGCGTGCTGCCCGGCACCGGCGGGACGCAGCGGCTCGCGCGGCTCGTCAACAAGTCGAAGGCCATCGAGCTCATGGTGACGGCCGAGGTGTTCGGCTTCGAGAAGGCGCTCGAGCTGGGCATCATCAACGACATCTGGGAGACGCCCGACACGGCGAGCTTCATGGAGAAGGTCCAGGCCTACGCCGAGGGCTTCTGCCCGCCGAACCGCGCGAGCAAGGCCGTCGGCCGGATCAAGCGCTCGGTGCAGTCCGGCGCCGACCTGCCGTTCGAGAGCGCGCTGGCCGTGGAGCGCGAGCTGCAGCAGCTACTCTTCCAGGGCGAGGACGCCAAGGAGGGGCTCGCGGCCTACATCGAGAAGCGCAAGGGCAACTTCTCCGGGAGGTAGCCCGGTGCGCCCGCGGCACGCCCACTGAACGACGGCCCCGCGATGCGACGGCATCGCGGGGCCGCGCCGTCGCACGAGTCCACCCGGCCGCGAGGGAAGGAGGCACGCATGGCCCCGTCCACGAGTCCCGTCATCCGCCAGCTCGCCCGCTACCAGGTCCACGCCGAGGCGCTCCCGAAGGTGCTCGAGGCGATCCGCACGTTCGTCGCGTACGTGCGCGCGCACGAGCCCGGCACGTTGCGCTACGACGTGTGGCAGGAGAGGGAGGACCCGACGCGCTTCGTGCACGCGTTCGAGTTCCGCGACGCCGACGCGGACCGCGCGCACTCGGAGTCGGAGGAGGTGAAGGCGTTCGCCTCGATCCTCTACCCCGAGTGCCTCGCGCCCGTGGAGTTCGTCGACTACGACTTCGTCGATTCGAACCGGCCGGCGCTCGGCTGAGCGCGGCGCCGGGCCCGCGGCCGCGCCTGCGGCCGATGTCAACTCATGGTTGACCTGGGGGCCGGCCGGCGCCGGCGCCACCCGCCGCGCGTGCGCTCGCTGC
>JBAIWU010000281.1:0-3230 GCA_037917155.1 Candidatus Eiseniibacteriota bacterium | reverse complement strand
GCCGTCTCGGACGCGCCCGCGCCGCCACCCGTCGACACCGTCGAGCCGGACCAGATCGCCGAGCGGCGCGTCATCCTCGAGGACAAGGCGCAGCCGTTCGTGTTCGTGGGCTGGCACATCCCGGCCGCCTGGGACCCGCACTACGCCGCCTGCAAGGCGGCCGCCGACCTGCTCGGCGGCGGCACGTACGCGCGCCTCTACAAGGCGCTCGTCAAGGAGCAGAAGATCGCGGTCGAGGTCGGCATGGGCACGGGCGAGCCGGGGGAGAAATACCCGAACCTCATGCTGCTCTACATCGTGCCGGCGTCCGGCCAGGACCCGGTGAAGGTCGAGCAGGAGGCCTACCGCGTGATCGGCGAGGCCACGACCACGAAGCCGTTCACGGCCGAGGAGCTGGCCGGCTACAAGGTGCGCGTGCGGTCCGCGAAGATCGGCGCCGTCGAGGACAACGGGCACCTCGCGGGCGAGCTCGCGCAGGCGCAGGCGCTCTACGGCGACTGGCGCGACTTCTTCCGCGAACAGGAGCGCGTGCAGTCGCTCACCCTCGAGGACGTGACCGCCGTGCTGCGGGACCGCCTCGCGAAGAGCAACCGCACCGTGGCGCTGATCCAGAACCCGCCGGCCGCGGCCACGAACGAGGGAGGGCACTGAGATGACGACCTCGCGCATCCTCGCGCGCCTCGCCCTGGCCTCGACGCTGGCCGTCGCGCTCGCCGGCGCGGCGACCGCCGCGGACGTCTCGATCTACGACCCGAGGTCGCTCCCGGTGCCGCCGCTCGGCCACGTGCCGGCGGTGAAGCCGGAGCGCGTCGTGCTGTCCAACGGCATCGTGGTCTACCTGCTCGAGAACCACGACCTGCCGGTCGTGAAAGGCACGGCCTACTTCCGCAGCTCGCCCGAGTTCGAGCCAGCCAGCCTCGCAGGGCTCATGGACATCACCGGCGGCTCGATGCGCACGGGCGGCACGGCGACGCACCCGGGCGACTGGCTCGACGACCGGCTGTCGGCCATCGGCGCCAGCCTCGACACGCGCATCGGCAACGAGCTCGCCAACGCGGGCTTCCGCTGCCTCTCGGAGAACACGGACGAGGTGATCGGCCTGTGGGCCGACATGGTGCGGCATCCGGCGTTCCCGGACGACAAGATCGAGCTGGCCCGCGTGAGCCTGCGCCAGTCGATCGCGAGCCGGAACGACGAGATGTTCACGATGCTCAGCCGCACGGCGCGGCAGGCGGTCTACGGCAAGGACAGCCCCTGGGCGCGCGAGCCGGAGTACGCCACGATCGAGCCGGTGACCGCGGACGATTGCCGCAGGCTGCACGCGCGGATCTTCGTGCCCGAGCGGATGATCGTGGCCATCTACGGCGACTTCCGCTCCGCCGACCTCAAGCGCCGCCTGCAGGCCGTGCTCGGCGACTGGCGCCGCAGCGGCACGCCGGCACCGGTGCTGCCGCCGACGCCGGCGAGCGTCCAGCCGAAGCTCTACTTCGCGCCGAAGGAGGACGTCACGCAGTCGGGCATCATCGTCGCGCAGCCCGGCTCGCGCGCGAGCGATCCCGACTACGCCGCGCTGCAGGTGCTCGAGCAGGGACTGGGCGGCGGCTTCTCGTCGCGGCTCGTGAACCACATCCGCACGCAGCGCGGGCTCGCGTACGCCGCGGGCGCCAGCGCGGGCACCGAGTTCGCGCGACCGGGCGTGTTCATGGCGTACACGCTCACCAAGAGCGAGTCGACCATGGTGGCGCTGGGGCTGCTGCGCGACGACGTGCGGGCGGTGACCCGGGCGCCGTTCACGGACGCCGAGCTGGCGATCGCGAAGCAGGCGGTGGTCAACGGCTTCGTGTTCAACTTCGAGGACCCGAGCCAGGTGCTGTTCCGCGCGGCGTTCTACGAGGCGCTCGGCTACCCGGCCGACTTCCTGCAGACCTACCAGAAGGCGCTCGATGCCGTGACCGCCCAGGGCGTGCTCGAGGCGGCGCGGCGCAAGGTGACACCGGACCGGCAGGTCGTGGTCATCGTGGGCAAGGAGTCCGACTTCGCCCAGCCGCTCACGAGCGCCGGGCTGCCCGTCGAGCGCGTCGACATCTCGATCCCGCCGCCGCCCTCGAAGCACGGCGCGGTCAAGGCCACGCCGGAGGCGCGGCAGAAGGGCCAGGCGTGGCTGGAGGCGGCGACGAAGGCCGCCGGTGGCAGCGCGGCATGGGCCGCGGTGCGCACGCTGACGCAGTCGATGGACGCGACGCTGCAGGTGCAGGGCCAATCGGTCGCGTTCTCGGTCGAGGAGTCGTGGCGGCTGCCCGATCACCGGGTCGAGCGGCAGCACCTGCCGTTCGGCGAGGTGGCGCAGGGCTTCGACGGCCACTCGGGCTGGATGAGCGCGATGGGACAGGTGAAGGACGACCCGCGCGCGGCGGACGACCTCGCCGAGGAGCTCGAGCGCTCCCTGTGGGTCGTGTTCGCGAACCCCGGCAAGGTGGACCTCGTGGCGCTCGAGGAGCCGGAGACCGTGGACGGCGTCGCGTACCGGGCCGCGGCCGTGCAGGGCGCGAAGACGCCGGGCCTCACGTTCCTGTTCGCGGAGGACGGGCACCTCGCCGGCTTCGCGTTCCAGGACCAGGGTCAGGGTGGCGGCGGCGCCCCGGCGCGGCAGGCCCAGATCTACGGGGCGTGGTCCGCGGAGGGCGCGCTGACGCTCCCGCACAGCATCCGCGTGCTGCGCGACGGCAAGCCGTTCCTCGACGGCAGGATCACCTCCGTGAAGCTCAATCCCGAGATCGCGGACGACATCTTCCGCAAGCCGGCGAAGTGACCCGCGGCGCCCGGCGGACGGCGCGACCCGCGCCGCCCGCCCGGGCGCCCGCGGCGACCACGGGGAGGCGGCATGGACCTGTTGCTCTTCGGCGGCACGCGCTTCCTCGGGCGGCACTTCGCGCGGGCCGCGCTCGACGCGGGCCACCGCGTGACGCTGTTCCACCGCGGCCTGACCGGCGCCGGGCTGTTCCCCGAGGCGGAACACGTCGCGGGCGACCGCGACGGCGGGCTCGGCGTCCTCGCGGGGCGGCGCTGGGACGCCGCGATCGACTTCTGCGGCTACGTGCCGCGCGTGGTGGGCGCGTCGGCGCGGGCGATGCGCGGCGCGTGCGCGCACTACACGTTCGTGTCGAGCATCTCGGTGTACGAGCCGCCGATGGCCCCGGGCGCGGACGAGTCCGCGCCGCTGGCGATGCTGG
>JBAIWU010000280.1:0-6868 GCA_037917155.1 Candidatus Eiseniibacteriota bacterium | reverse complement strand
GCGCGGCGGGCCGGGCGCGGCCGGAAGCGGCGGGGGCCCTGCGGCGACGGCGGGCGGCGCTCGCCGGCCGGCCGGCGCTCAGGCGACCTTGGCCGAGTTCGCCTCCAGCCACTCGCGCCAGAGCTGTGGCGCCTCGGCCACGAAGGACGTGTGGCGCGGCACCCAGCCCAGCTCGCGGCGGGCCTTGGCCGCCGTCACCTGCAGGTCGTTCAGCAGCGCCTTGTCGTACAGGCCCAGCGCCGCCACGAGCTCGTCGGCGGGCCAGGGCTTCGCGGCCACGCCGGCCGCGGCCGCGGCCGCCTCGGCGAGCTGCCTCACCGTGAAGCGCGACTCGTCCCCGAGGAGGTAGCGCTCGCCGGCGCCGCCGTGCTCGAGCGCGAGCAGGTACGCGTCCGCGAGGTCGTCGCGGTGCACCATCGGCCAGTGCTGCGAGCCGTCGCCGGGGTACGTGAGCACGTGCTTGTGGTGCGCCTCGGCGAACCAGCCGCCCAGGATGCCCCGGCCCTCGCCGTAGACCATGCCGGGCCGCAGGATGATCGTCGTGACGTCGTGCGCGGAGAGGTCGATCGCGATCTCCTCGTGCGCGACGCGCCACTGGACCAGCTCGAGCGGCTTCAGGGGCGCCGTCTCGTCCACGGGCCTGGCGCCGCCCGGGCCGTGCACCCAGACGCCGCTCGTGTAGAGCACGCGCCGCACGCGGCCGTCCAGCGCCGCCACGCGGAACGCCTCGAGGGCGTTGTGGTCCTGGTCGGACGCGCCGGTCTCGGCGTCGAACGCCGCGTGCACGACGGCGTCGCAGTTCTGCAGCACGCCGATCCACGGCGACGGATCGCTCAGGTCCCCCACGACCGGCCGGACACCCATGGCCTCGAGCGCCTGCGCACGGTCGGCCTGGCGCGTCAGGCCGTAGACCTCGTGCTCGGCCCGCGCCATGCGCGCGGCGACCGCGCTGCCCACGTAGCCGGTGGACCCGGTGACGAAGATGCGGTGTTTCATCGGATTCTCTCCTGGCCGAGGGCTCCCGTGTCCCTAGGATCGGCACCCGTTCGCGCGTCTTGAGGGAACTCCGGCGAGGTCGGCGTCCGCCTCGGTGGATTCAAGCTCGGGATGCGACGGCCTTCCCAATCGCTCCGTCAATATCCGGAAAACCGCTCGAAGAAGAATTTCACTCGCCCCGGTAAGTGCAGCGCGCCGTGCAGGTCTCGTGGACCGTGATCGCATGGAGGTGGGGCACCAGCGGTTGCAGTCGCTTCCACAGCCAGCCGCACAGCACCTCCGAGGTGGCGTTCTCCAGCCCGGGGATCTCGTTGAGCAGGCGGTGGTCGAGCTCCTGTCGCAGCACGGGCTCGACCCGGGCGCTGATCTCGCCGAAGTCCACGAGCCAGCCGAGCGCCGGATCGACCTCGCCCGCCACGGCGACGTCGATCACGTACGAGTGGCCGTGGACGCGGAAGCACTTGTGCTCGGGCGGCACCAGGGGCAGCCGGTGCGCCGCCTCGAAGCGGAACGTCCGGGAGAGTTCGACGCGCACGTCGGTCAGGCCTCGGGGATGTGGGTGTAGCGCGTGGGGTCGGGAAGGCCCGCCTCGCGGAATCCGCGCGCGCGCAGCCGGCACGAGTCACAGGCGCCGCAGGCGCCGCCGTCCGGCGCCGGATCGTAGCACGAGTGCGTGAGCGCGTAGTCGACGCCCAGCGAGAGCCCGAGCCGGATGATGCCGGCCTTGTCGAGCGTCATGAGCGGCGTGTGCACGGTGAAGCGCGCCCCCTCGACGCCCGCGCGCGTCGCCAGTGCCGCGAGCGACTCGAACGCGCGCACGAACTCCGGGCGGCAGTCCGGGTAGCCCGAGTAGTCGACCGCGTTCATGCCCGCCACGAGGTCGGTGGCGCCGAGCGTCTCGGCGAGCCCGAGCGCCACCGCGAGGAACACGGTGTTGCGCGCCGGCACGTACGTCACCGGGATCGCGCCGCCGGCGGCCCGCGCGTCGAGGTCGCCGCCCTTGGGCACGTCGATCGCCGCGGTCAGGGCGGAGCCGCCGACCGCCGAGAGGTCGATGCGCACGACGCGGTGGTCGTCCGAGCCGAGCGCCCGCGCCACGCGCGCCGCGGCCTCGAGCTCGACGCGATGGCGCTGGCCGTAGTCGAACGCGAGCGTCGTGCAGGCGAACCCACGCGCCCGCGCCCACGCGAGGCAGGTGGTCGAATCGAGCCCGCCCGAGAGCAGCACGACCGCGCGGCGGCTCACATGCCCCTCCGCGCGCCCCAGAGCCAGACCTGCAGCCGCGGCGAGAGCCGCAGGCCCTCGCGCCGGCACGTCTCGGCCAGCCCGACGGCGCGCGCGCGCAGCGCCGCCTCGGTGAGGCCCTCGGGCATGAGCAGCGTGCGCTCGCGCGGCAGCGCCCGCTCGGCGAGGAGGCGCAGCGCGTCCGCCTCGTCGGGCGGGTCGCCCACGACGAGCTTGAACGTGGCGTTGGGGTCGGCCGCGAACGCCGCCACGTGCGCCCACGTCGCCTCCCAGCGGTCCGTCGCCGAGGGCAGCTTGGGCGAGACGTTCCAGGCCAGGCGCGCGTGCGCGAGCGGCGGCGGAGCGATCCCGCTCGTCTCGACCTCGACGCGCGGCCAGAGCTCGACCGCGCGCGCCAGCAGCGTCGCGACGCCGGGATGCGCGAGCGGCTCGCCCCCCGTCACGACGAGCAGGCCGGCGGCCCCGAGCGCGCGCAGCTCCGCGAACGTGCCCTCGATCGTGACGGCGCGGCCGCCGTCGGCATCCCACGTGTACTTCGTGTCGCACCAGCGGCAGCCCACGTCGCAGCCCTGCAGGCGCAGGAAGTGCGCGGGCGTCCCGGCCGAGGGCCCCTCGCCCTGGAGCGAGTGGAAGAGCTCGGCGACGCGGAGCGTCAGTGCGCCGCTCCTGCCTTGAGGACGGAGGTCTTGTTGCAGTTGAAGCAGGTCCATTGCAGCGTGAGCTGGCCGTGCGGCCACGTCACCCAGTCGTGCCGCCCGCAGCCCGGGCAGGAGATGCGCACGCGCTCCGGAGTGCTCGCGGGCGTCGGCGTGGTGCTCGCCATGGGAACGTTCCTCGTCAAAGGGGAGGTCGCGGGAAGGACCGACCGGCGAGTATAGACGGGCGCGGCCGCGGCGGTCCACGCCGCGCGGCCGCTCCGGCCCGGCGTCAGCGGTAGCGCGTCGCGTACACGCCGAGGCAGCGGTCCTGCACGACGCGCATGCCCGCCTCGGCGAGGCGCGCGGCGGCCGCGTCGTGGCGGATTCCGGTCTGCAGCCACACCGTGCGCGGCCGGCGCCCGGGCGGCAGCGCGAGCACCTGGTCGGCGAGCTCCGGGATGGCCTCGCTGCGCCGGAAGACGTCGAGCACGTCGACGCCGGCGGGCAGCGACGCGACGTCGGGAAGCGTCGGGCGTCCGAGCGCCTCGGGGATGGTGGGGTTGACGCCGATCACGTCGCGGCCCATCTCCGCGAGCATGGCGGGGATGGTGTAGGCGGGCGCGTCGGGCCGGCTGGCGTCCTTGATGCCGACGACGGCGACGGTGCGCATGGAGCGGACGATGTCCGCGATCTCGGCCTCGCTCTCGACCAGCAGCGCGTTCATGACGACGACTCCTCTAGGGGTTCCCGGCGGCGCCATCGCCCGCGAGCAGCGCGGGCAGCTGGACGACGAACGTCGAGCGCGGCAGCGCCGCGTCGATGCCGGCGGCGACGGCGGCGCGACGACGCGTTCCCTCGACGTGGGAGTAGAAGCCGACCACGCGGATGCCGCGCGTGGCCGGGTCGGCCTTGAGCGCGCGCACGAGCGCGTCGGGATCGCCGGGCGCGTGCAGGTCGACGATCAGGAGCGCCGGGGGCTCGGCGGCGCAGCGCGCCGGCGCGTCCGCGATGGGCACGGTCGCGAACGCGACCCCGGCCGCCTTCGCGACCGCATCGATCTTGGCGGCGAAGAACAGGTCGGGCACGACGGCGAGGACGGTGCGCACGGGATCCCCGGGCCGGCCCGCCATCAGGCGCCGAGCGCCTGCGCCAGCTTCGGCAGGCTCACGTCGTAGCGGTAGGAAACGTTCATGTGCCCGTCGTCGAACTCCTCGTACTGGTGCGGGATCCCGCGGGCGGCGAGCCCGCGCACGAGCTGGCGGGCGCCGTGGTGCAGGTGGAACTCGTCCTTCGTGCCGCAGTCGAGGTAGAGCAGCGCGAGGGAGCGCAGCGCCGCCTCGCACGCGCCCAGCCGCAGGAGCGGGTCGAACGCGAGCCAGCGCGCCCAGACGTCCTCGCGGAACGCGCCGGTCCCGAGGTCGAACGGCAGCGCGACCCCGAGCTCGGCCGCCGGATCGGGCGAGTAGCAGGCGGCCATCCCGAGGATGTTGAGCGCGAGGAAGTCGTCCTTGCCCTTCTGGGGCTTCGCCTCGAAGCGCTCGAGGAACGCTCGCGTCCCTCCGGCCTCCTGGATCACCGAGCACGCCTTCGGCAGGTCGACGCGGTAGCAGTAGTCGAAACACATGTCGCCGCTGTGGCAGGCGACCGCCGCGAACACGTCGGGCCGCGTCATGCCCAGCGTCAGCGCGCCGAAGCCGCCGGAGGACTTGCCCGCGACGCCGCGGTGCGCGCGCGCGCCGAGCGTGCGGAACGTCGCGTCGGCCCACGGCACCAGCTCGTCCACGAGGTGGTCGGCGTAGCGTCCGGTCGCTGCCGAGTTGACGTACTGCGAGCCGCCGAAGCGCGTGAAGCAGTCCGGCATCACGACGATCGCCTCGCCGCAGCCCGCGGCGACGAGCGCATCGAGCCGGTCGTCGAGCGCAGGCGACCACGCGTTGTCGTTCAGGAGCATGCGGCCGCGGCCGGTGAAGCCCGCGAGCACGAACAGCACGGGGTAGCGGCGCGCCGGCGACGCGTCGTAGGACGGCGGCAGCCAGACGGGCACGCGGCGCACGTGCGGATCGCCGGCGGGGTTGCCCGCCAGCACGCGGCTCTCGAAGGCGTGGATCTCGACGCGACCGTTCGGCATGCGACTCCTCGTGGCCCGGGGCCGGGGCGCCCGACAGCGCACTCTATCCGCCACGCGAGGCGCCCGCCAGCGCGGACGCACGCGGGCGCGGGCCGGCCCGCGGGTCGCGAGCCGCCGCTCAACCGGGCGGCGCCGTCCGCCGATAACGTGTGCGCCCCAGGATCGCCCCCGGACCCGGTGGACCCCCGGAGACTCCCACGCATGTCCCACCACGCGGACACCACGAAGCGCTGGCAGCGGCTCGACCGCGCCGGCTGGCTGCTGTGGAGTCTCACGTTCGTGCTGCTGATCGCGCTCACCGCGACGCTGCCGACGCTCTACCTGCCGCTGGGCGACATGCTCCAGTCCTCGCCGGGCGGATTCGACCGGCCCATGGCGTGGACGACCACCGTGTCGCTGGTCGGCCTGGTGCTGCTCTTCATCCTCTACACGGTGACCAAGCAACGTCAGATCCTCGCGATGCGCCGCCGGCTCGAGCAGGAGACGCGCGAGCACGAGGACCTGGGCGCGCGCTTCTCCGAGATCGTCGCGCTCTTCCAGCTCACGTCCAACCTGCACATGCAGTTCGACCTCGACCTCGTGCTCGAGATCATCGTGCGCCGCGTCGTCTCGACGCTGCGCGCGCAGCAGGCCTCGGTGATGATCGTGGACCCCGAGACGCAGGAGCTGGTCACGCGCGCGGCCTACGGCCTCGAGGCCGAGCTCTCGCGCGGCGCGCGCGAGCGCCTGGGCCAGGGCATCGCCGGCCGCGTCGCCTCGCGGCGCGAGGGGCTGCTGCTGGGTCAGGAGCCCCCCGATGCGGAGATCGGGCGCTGCTACAAGCGGGATCGGAACATCACCTCGGCGCTCTCGCTGCCGCTGGCGATCGGCGACCGCGTCGTGGGCGTGCTCAACGTCAACCGCATCAACCACCCGGAGCCGTTCTCGGAGCGGCACCTCGAGGTGCTGCGGCTCTTCGGCGAGCACGTCGCCGGAGTGATCGAGCGCGCGCAGGTGGTCGAGCGCCTCGGCGTTCGGGCGCGCCAGCTCGAGGCCGCCAACGAGAAGCTCGCGGACCTGAACCGGATGAAGGACGTGTTCCTCTCGACGGCCAGCCACGAGCTCAAGACACCGCTCTCGTCCGTGATCGCCTACGCCGAGCTGCTCGACGACAACGATGCGAAGCTGAGCCGGGAGCAGTCGCGGGAGTTCGTCGGGCGCCTGCGGGGCGAGGCCATGCGTCTGATGGGTCTGATCGAGGACATCCTCGACCTGTCGCGCCTGGAGAGCGGGAAGCTCGCGCTCAAGACGCGCTCCGTCACGCTCGAGGAGGTGGCGAAGGGCGCGCTCGAAACGTCGCGCATGCTGGCCAAGCGCTCCGGGGTCGCGCTGGAGGCGGAGCTCGACGAGTCCCTGCCGCCCCTCGTGCTGGACGAGGTCAAGATCCGGCAGGTCGTGGTCAACCTGATCGTGAACGCGGTGAAGTTCAGCCGCTCGGGCGCCACGGTGACGCTGCGCACGCGCGCGGACGGCAACTTCGTCCGGCTCGAGGTCAGCGACCAGGGCCCGGGCGTGTCGCCGGACGTGGCGACGCACATCTTCGAGCTGTTCGGCCAGGGGCCCGGCGAGGAGGGCGGGGGTCGCGGCGGGCTGGGCATCGGCCTGCACCTCGTCAAGCGCCTGACCGAGCTGCACGGCGGGCACGTCGGCGTGGACAGCCGGCTCGGGCGCGGCAGCACGTTCTGGGTGCGCCTGCCGCTGCCCGTCGAGCGGATCGAGCCGGTCGAGCGCGTGGCGCAGGCGGCGTAGCGCGCGGCCGCGCGGGCCGTGGCCGGGCGGGCCGTCCCCGCTGGCGCCCAGTCGCGAACCGGCGATCGGTTGG
>JBAIWU010000279.1:0-2692 GCA_037917155.1 Candidatus Eiseniibacteriota bacterium | reverse complement strand
ATCGACGCGAGCGCCTGCGCCTCGGCGGCCTCGATCACGCGCGCCATCGTCGCGACGGCCTCGGTCGCGTGGCGGCCGACGCTGGTCTCGCCCGAGAGCATCAGCGCGTCGGCGCCGTCGAGCACCGCGTTCGCGACGTCCGAGGCCTCGGCGCGCGTCGGGCGCGAGTGCTCGATCATCGACTCGAGCATCTGCGTGGCGACGATGACCGGCCTCGCCGCCAGGCGGGCGAGCCGGACCGCCTGCTTCTGCACGAGCGGCACGCGCTCGAGCGGGATCTCCACGCCCAGGTCGCCGCGGGCCACCATGAGGCCGTCGAACGCGTCGACGATCGCCTCGAGCCGCTCGACCGCCTCCGGCTTCTCGAGCTTGGCGATCACGGGCAGCCGCCGCCCGGCCTCGGCCATGACCGCGTGCACGGCCGCCGCGTCCGCGGGCGAGCGCACGAACGAGAGCGCCACCAGGTCCGCGCCCAGCGCGAGCGCGAAGCGCAGGTCGTCGCGGTCCTTGTCGGTCAGGCCGGGCGCGCTCACGCGCACGCCGGGCAGGTTGATGCCCTTGTGGTCGGACACGGTGCCGCCCTCGAGCACCGTGCAGCGCACGCGCACGCCGTCGCTCGACTCGACGCGCAGCCGCACGTTGCCGTCGTCCACCAGCAGCGTGTCGCCGGCGCGCACGTCGGTCGCGAGCCCCGCGTACGTGGTCGACGCCGTGCGCGCGTCGCCGGGCACGTCCTGCGTGGTGATCGTGAACGGCGCGCCGGCGGCCAGCGTCACCGGGCCGGAGGCGAAGCGGCCGAGGCGGATCTTGGGGCCCTGCAGGTCGGCGAGCACGCCCACCGCGCGGCCCGTCGCGTCGGAGGCGCGGCGCACGTGGGCGCAGGCCGCGGCGTGCTCCTCGTGCGTGCCGTGCGAGAAGTTCAGCCGCGCGACGTCCATGCCGGCCTCGACGAGCGCGTGGACGGCGTCGTAGTCCTGCGTCGCGGGGCCCAGCGTGCAGACGATCTTCGCGCGTCGCTTCATGCCCGGTGCCCCCGGCGGTGGCCGCGCGCGGCGCGTGCGCCGCGGCGGGAGCGGGGCGCGGGCGCCGGGCAACGACCCGGGAGGAGGATGGGGTGGGTGATGGGGTTTGAACCCACGACCCTCGGGACCACAACCCGATGCTCTGCCAGCTGAGCTACACCCACCACCATTCTCGACCCGGATCCCCGACCCGAACGCTGGTGCGCCTGGAGGGAATCGAACCCCCGACCGACGGATTAGAAATCCGTTGCTCTATCCATCTGAGCTACAGGCGCGGCGCGGGCTGCGAGCTTTCGACGATTACGGCGTCAGCTCGGTCGCCACGTGCTCGACGTATCTCACGATACGTCTGCGCGCGCGGCTCGGTCGCTTCCTTGTACTCGTCGAAATCTCGCAGCCCGCGCAGCCGAGGTGCGGGCATGCGGGCCCGGGGGACGCTGGACGCGCCAGGGGCGCGTCGGCGCTCTTGCGGGGCCGCAAATCACTTCTGCACCTCTACTGCCTGGTGATGCTCCCAGCCCTGGCGCAGCGGCTGGGGGATGGTGGTCGGGGCGAGAGGATTTGAACCTCCGACACCCTGCTCCCAAAGCAGGTGCGCTACCGGGCTGCGCCACGCCCCGATAATCTCGGCGGCGAATCGGGCGGCAACGATAGTGGCGGGGCGGTGTTCCGTCAACTTCCGACGGCCGCGGGCTCGTGCAGGTCGGGCTTGGGTTCTCCCGCGGAACGCCCTATCCTGTCGTCACTTCGTTTCGTCCCGGCGCCCCCGCGGCGCCCCCGCCATGCGCGTGAAGGAGTCTCTCATGAGCTACAACAGGGTGATCCTGCTCGGGAACCTCGGCCGAGACCCGGAGGTGCGCTACACGCAGGGCGGCACCACCGTCGCCAACCTCCGCATCGCCACGACCGAGCGCCGTCCCGACGGCAATGGCGGCTGGCAGGACCAGACCGAGTGGCACTCGGTCGTGGTCTTCGGCAAGCAGGCCGACAACGTGAAGAAATACCTGACCAAGGGCCGCCAGGTGCTGGTCGAGGGCTCGCTGCGCACGCGCCAGTGGCAGGACCAGCAGGGCCAGAAGCGCTACTCGACCGAGGTCGTGGCGCGCGACATCCGCTTCGTGGGCGGCCGGCCGCAGGGCGGCGCCCCGGGCGGCGGCGGCTTCGGCGGGCAGGAGGAGAACCACGCGCCGGTCGGCGCCGACGACCCGATGGCCGACTTCGGCGGTGGCCCCGACGACGACATCCCGTTCTGAGACCGGGCATCCAAAGGTCGTGAAGGGGGGCGACAGGCTTCGACGGAGGGCCTGATACAACGAGTGCAAGCCGGGGAGCTCGCGGACCTCGTCAAAAACTGCGGGAAACCTCATCTGCCAACGAGCAGATGGCTCTCGCTGCCTAATTAGGCAGTGACGCTCCACCGGACCCCGCCTGTGGGGGCCGGGACGGGCGCCAGAAAATCGCAGGCTGGTCCGAAGTGGCGGCCCGACCGCGGAGGACGAGATCCAACCGGGCTGGTGCGCCGCGATCCCGTCGGTCGGAGCAAGGCGCGCGAGACTCAATAGGCCGGATACGCTTGTAGGACTCGTTGCGGACGGACTTTCGGACGCGGGTTCGATTCCCGCCGCCTCCACCATCCCGCGCGGGCCGGGGGGCCACCCTCCCGGCCCGTC
>JBAIWU010000278.1:0-3057 GCA_037917155.1 Candidatus Eiseniibacteriota bacterium | reverse complement strand
CGAAACGCCCGCACGGTACGGGCGCGCGCGGGGCGCTCCAAGCGCGCCGCTCACCGGCGCGGGAAATGTGCGAACCGGCGGGGCCGGCTCGGGGCCCGTGGCGGGCGCGCGGACCGTGTCCGGCGCGACGGTGTCGCCGCCGTGCGATGCGACGCGAGTCGAGGGGCCGCTCGCATTTTTCCCGTAGGCCGGGCGCGGGCGCGTCCGTACACTCGCGGCCACCCTCGCGCGACCCGGGACGCCCGTTCCCTCCGCGGGCGCCGGAAACGCCAGGCTCACTCGAGGCCGCATGCCGACCTGTTCGCGCTGCCACAGCCCGATCGCCGAGACCGACCGCTTCTGCTCGAGCTGCGGCGCGCCCAGCGGCGACGTGTTCGGCGCGAGCGCCGCGCAGACGCTGCCCTCGCCCGCCGGCGCGCGGCCTCCGTCGCGCCCACCGAGCGATCCCTCGAGCCTCGGCCACGGCCGGTTCGAACCGGGCACGCGCCTCGGGACGCGCTATCGCGTGGTCGGGCTCCTCGGCCGCGGCGGCATGGGCGAGGTCTACCGCGCCGACGACCTCGAGCTGGGCGCGTCGGTGGCGCTCAAGCTGCTGCCCGAGCGGCTGCGGCACGACGCCGAGGCGCTGGCGCGCTTCCGCGCCGAGGTGCGGCTCGCGCGCCAGGTCGCGCACCCGAACATCACGCGCGTCTACGACATCGGCGAGGCCGACGGACACGTGTTCCTCACCATGGAGTACGTCGACGGCGAGGACCTTGCCTCGGTGCTGCGCCGCATGGGGCGGCCCTCGCGCGACAAGGCGGTCGAGATCGCGCGCCAGCTCTGCATGGGGCTCGCCGCCGCGCACGAGCGCGGCGTGCTCCACCGCGACCTGAAACCCTCGAACATCATGATCGACGGCCGCGGCCGCGTGCGGATCATGGACTTCGGCCTCGCGGCGCTGGCCGACGAGGCGGCGGGCGACCAGCCGGTCGTGGGCACGCCGGCCTACATGGCGCCCGAGCAGCTCGCCACGGGCCAGGTCTCGGTGCAGAGCGACCTGTACGCGCTCGGGCTCGTCATCTACGAGCTGTTCACGGGCCGGCGGGTGCACGACACGACGGATCCCGCCGAGCTGCGCCGGCGCCACGCGGCCGGCTCGATCCCGACGCCCTCGAGCGTGGTCGACGACATGGACCCCGTGATCGAGCGGCTCGTGCTGCGCTGCCTCGAGGCCGACCCGCGCCTGCGCCCGCCCTCGGCGTACGCCGTGCTGGGCGCGCTGCCGGGTGGCGATCCGCTCGCCGCGGCGCTCGCCGCGGGCGAGACGCCCTCGCCCGACCTCGTCGCCAACGCGGGCGAGGGCGGCGGGCTCGCGCCGCGCGCGGCCGTCGGGCTGCTGCTGGCGACGCTCGCGGCCACGCTGCTCGCCCTGTGGCTCAACGCGCCGGTGTTCGTCCCGTTCACGGCCTCGCCCGAGGCGCAGTCCTACCGCGCCGCCTCGATCCTCGAGTCGCTCGGCTACGCCCCGCTGCCCGGTCATTCCGCGGCCGGCCTCGGTGCGCGCGGCGAGTGGGCGGACCGCCTGGCGAGGCGGTACCTGCCGAACGACTCGCTCGCGGGCGCGGGCCCGGGCGCGGTCTTCTTCTGGCGGCGGTTCGAGCCGCGCCGGCTGATCCCGGTCAATGTCCACACGAACGTCGTCCTGCTGACGGACCCGCCGCAGTCGGCGCCCGGCAGCGTCGCGATCCTGCTCGGCAACGACGGCCGGCTCGTGGGACTGCAGGCGATCGCGCGCACGGACTCGGCGGCCGCGCCGCCGCGGGACACGGTCGCGAAGCCGCTCTGGGCGCCGCTGCTCGCCGCCGCGGGACTGGATCCCGCCCGGCTCGCGCCCGAGCCGCGGACGTGGGCCGCACCGGTGCCCGCCGACACGTCCGCCGCGTGGATCACGCCGTGGCCGCACGCGCCGGGCGGCATCGCGCACGTGCGCGCGGGCGCGTACCGGGGCCGGCCGACGTACTTCGCGCTCGTCGACTCGCTGGGCTCCGCCACGGCGGCGATCCAGCCGGGGAGATCGAGCGGCGCGTGGGCGTTCGGGGACTGGTCCGCGTTCCTGGTCTGGACGGTGATGCTGCTCGTGGCCGAGGTGCTCGCGCGCCGCAACCTCAAGCTCGGGCGGGGCGACCGCCGCGGCGCCTGGCGGCTCGCCGCGTTCGTGGGGATCGCGACGGCGGTGGAGACCGTGTTCACCTGGAGCATCCCGGAGAACGGCGCGCCGGGCCTCGTCGACTCGCTGACCAACGATCGCGCGCTGGGCCATGCCTCGATCCACGCGCTGCAGATGTGGCTCGCCTACGTCGCGATCGAGCCCTACGTGCGCCGCGTGTGGCCGCGCATGCTGGTCTCGTGGGCGCGCCTCGCCTCCGGGCGCTGGCGCGACCCCATGGTGGGGCGCGACGCGCTCGCGGGCGTCCTGCTCGGGGCGCTCGGCTCCACGGCCATCCAGGTCGGTTACGTGCTGCTCGTCAAGCTGCGCGCGCCGGTCACCCTCAACATCCTGGGCCCGACCACCATGGCGGCTTACGCGGGCCTGGGGGGGATGGGGTACCTGATCGCGTTCTACACGTCCGTGACCGTGCTGGCCGTGCTATCCACGCTCGTGATGTGCCTGTTCGGCCACCTGCTCACGCGGCGCGACTGGGCCACGATCGCGTTCGCGCTGGTGTTGTCCTCGCTCGGGTTCACGGGAAGCGGGATCAACCTCCAGGACGCGACCACCGCGCTCGTCGCGGTCGTCAGCAGCGCGGTGACCGTGGTCGCGCTCTTCCGCCTCGGCCTGCTGAGCGCGCTCGTCGCGACCTTCGCCACGCTGCTGCTGCCGCTCGCGCCGCCCGCGTTGGACGTGGCGGCGTGGTACAGCGGACGCGGGCTGCTGCTCGTGGGGCCGCTGGTGGCGCTGGCGCTCTACGGCTTCTG
Source organism: Candidatus Eiseniibacteriota bacterium (assembly GCA_037917155.1). Lineage (GTDB taxonomy): Bacteria > Eisenbacteria > RBG-16-71-46 > RBG-16-71-46 > RBG-16-71-46 > CAIXRL01. The sequence continues at coordinate 99 of JBAIWU010000278.1, read as the reverse complement.
GACCGCGCTCGCGGGCCGGCCGCTGTTCGGCGACCCGCTGCAGGCCGAGAAGCGTCCCGCGAAGGCGTGAGCGGGGCGCGCGAGCTCAGCGCGCCGGCG
>JBAIWU010000277.1:0-2250 GCA_037917155.1 Candidatus Eiseniibacteriota bacterium | reverse complement strand
GGGCCGGTGCGCGTCGCGCCCCGGCCCGTTCGTGTCGCGGTTCCGCCGCTACTTCTTCTGCGTCGTGTCGGCGGGCGCCGTCTCGCCCTGCTGCAGCAGGTGGCGCTTCTCCTGCTCCTTCTTCAGGACCTCCGTGTTGAGCACCTTGAACTCGACACGGCGGTTCTTGGCGCGGCCGAGCTCGTCCTTGTTCGGCGCGATCGGCTTGGTCTGGCCGTAGCCCTTCACCGTGAACTGCGACGCCTGCAGCGCCGGGTACTTCGCGCGCTCGTAGGCGAGCACCGAGTCCGCGCGCGCCTGCGAGAGCTTGAGGTTCTTCGCCGGCGAGCCCTTCGAGTCCGTGTGCCCGCCGATCTCGATCTTGAGCTGCGGCCACTTCACCAGGACCGCGCCAACGGCGTCGAGCGTCGAGTACGAATCGGGCTGGAGGTTCGCCTTGCCGGTCTCGAAGTTCACGTTCTCGAGCCGGATGAGGCCGGTGTCGAGCAGCTCGGTCTCGCGCTCGATGACCTCGATCGGGCAGCCCTTGTCGTCGACCTTGAGGCCCTTGGGCGTGTCGGGGCACTGGTCGATGCCGTCCGGCACGCCGTCGCCGTCGGAGTCGATCGGGCAGCCGTTCGCGTCCACCTTCGCGCCCTTGGGGGTGTTCGGGCACTGGTCGAGGCCGTCGTAGACGCCATCGCCGTCGGAGTCGATCGGGCAGCCCTTCGCGTCCACCTTCGCGCCCTTGGGCGTGTCGGGGCACTGGTCGAGGCCGTCGTAGACGCCGTCGCCGTCGGAGTCGATCGGGCAGCCGCTGGCGTCGATCTTGGCGCCCTTGGGCGTGTTCGGGCACTTGTCGAGGCCGTCGAGCACGCCGTCGCCGTCGGAGTCGTGCGGGCAGCCGGTCGCGTCGACCGTGGCGCCCTTGGGCGTGTTGGGGCACTTGTCGCGCTTGTCCGGCACGCCGTCGCCGTCGGTGTCGCGCGGGATGCCGCCGAGCGCGAACGTCAGGCCGACGCCGAGCACGACGTTGTGGTAGTGGGTCTGCGAGCCGGTGTCCTTGAGCGGCTTGAACGAGACGTCGCGCGCCTCGAAGCGCAGGCCGATGTCGTCCGTCACCCAGAGCTGCTCGCCGGCGCCGAACTCGATCGTGCTGGTGCTGTAGATCGCCCCCGCGGCGGGCTTGAGGTGCGTGTAGCCCATCCCGGCGAACACGAACGGGTTGCCGTTGCGGCCGCGCACGGGCGAGAGCATGACGTCGCCCGAGAAGTGGTTCCAGTCGTAGTCCCGCGCCCCGGAGCCGACGTCCTCGGTCGTCGGCGTGAAGCCGCCCGCCGCCTCGATCCCCAGCCACGAGCGCGTCTGGTAGCCCAGCCGGCCGCCCACGTACAGGTTGTCGGTCAGGGGGTTGTTCGAGCCGGGGAACCGCAGCTTGGAGTCGAAGATCGTGAAGCCGCCAAACGGCGTGAACTGCACGTGGGGGCCGAGCGGCTCGGCCAGGGCGGCCCCGGCCACGCAGAGCGCGGCCAGCGCGAGAGGCACGAACCAGAGACGCGCGCGCATTAGGTTCTCCTGTACGGGAGGAAGCGATTGCCCCGGTCACCGGGTGCACGAGGTGGCGAATCAGGGTTGGCCCGGGAAGGTAAGCGGGCCGGCCCGTGGGGCGCAAGCGCCCCCGTTCACCCGGCCGCCGGGGCGTAGCGGCCGAGCGGGCGGACCGTGGCGCCGAGCGCGCGCAGCGCCTCGACGGCCTCCTCGAGCGCCGGCGTGTCGCCCGGTCCCACGACGTCGGCCGTGAATTCGTACTCGAACGGCGCGCCCGCGACCGGGTGGCTCGCGACGGCCCGGACCGCCCGCGGGCGCGCGGGCCGGGCGCGGTGCTAGCATCGCCGCCCATGTCCTCGAGCGTCCCGCCGTCCGCGCCGCCGCCCGGTCCGCCCGCACCACCGCCCACGGCCGGGCCGAAGGGCCGCCGCCGCTGGGTGATCGCCGCGGCGGTCGTGCTCGCCGTGGCGGCCGCGCTCTACGTGCCGCTGGCGCTGCGCATCCACGCGCTCGCGGAGCGGCGCGCCACCGGGCCGTCGTGGTCGTTCCCGGCGCGCGTGTGGTCGGCGGACCTGCCGCTCGAGCGCGGCACGCCGCTGCCGGCGGGCTACCTGCGCGACGAGCTCGAGGCGCGCGACTACCGCGAGGTCCCGGCGCTGCGCGCGCCGGGCCAGTGGGTGCCGCGCGCCGACGGCGCCGAGCTGTGGCTGCGCGGCACGTACC
>JBAIWU010000276.1:0-1798 GCA_037917155.1 Candidatus Eiseniibacteriota bacterium | reverse complement strand
GGTGAGCGTCAGCGTCTGGTGGGTCCCGAGCTGGTGCATGTGTGGCCAGTAGCTGAACAGCGTCGCGTCCTTCTGGAGCGTGCAGCCGCCGCCGGTCGTGACCGTCGCGCCGGGCGGGATGTTGATGTTGAACGTGCCGCTGAACACCATCTCGGCCTCGTGATCGGCGGGCACCGGATCGACGAGCGTGGCGAGGATGCCGGAGTGCGCGGTGATCTCGCTGTCGGTGGTGTTGAACAGGTGGAGGTTCAGGTTCAGGTACTGGCCCTTGGTGACCTTCAGCGCGACGCCCTTGGGCAACGTCAGCGCGTCGGTGCCGACGCCGGAGGCGAACAGCATCTGCAGATCGAGCGTCAGCACGCTGCAGTCGTACTCGCCGAGCATCGTGCCGCCGAGCCCGCCGAGCTGATCGGTCACCGTGAGCACGGTGTGGTGCTCGCCGACCGGGTTCTCGGTCTGGAACTCGCTAATGTACATGTCGCGATCGACCTGGATGCCGATGCACTTGTACTGCTCGGCTCCCGCCGCGACGGTCCAGTCACGCCCGATGATCTCGACCGGCGCGCTCGGCTTGGACGTGCCGCATGCACCGAGGGCCGCCACGACCGCCAGCCCGCTGATTTCTTGCCCTCTCGTACGCATCAACCACCTCCGAATCGGTAAGCGATGATACGGTCATCGGCTGAGAGAATCTATGAGGCATTCAAGTTTCGTGGTGATGCTCGTGGTTACGGGGTGCGGGGGTGGCGGCAGCACACCCGATGCCTTCGTGAAGACCTGCCAGAACACCGGCGGCGAGCTCTGCTTCCAGCTGCCGACCGCGCCGCTGTCGACACGCGACGGCAACCCGTCGGCGCTGGGCTGCGGCCCGATCGTGCCGGCGCTGTCGACATCGGCGGTGAACGTCTCCGGCAACGTGGAGCCGTACGGGGCGACCACGCCGATCCCGAACGCCCAGCTCCACGTCTATTCCGACGTCAACTGGTCGACCACGGTCGCGACCGGCACGAGCGCCGCCGATGGAACGTACACGATGCAGTTTCCGGCCGGGACGCCGAACCTCTTGTGGGGCTCGTATTCGGCGGCGGGCTATCTCACCGAGAATTCGCACGCGCAGCGGGCCAATCTCGCCCAGGGAAACGTCACCGGCTACAACCTGCACCTGTTCACGTCGGACTTCGTCGAGAGCGCGGCGATCCTCGTGAAGGAGAACTGGGATCCCGCCTACAACGGGATCGCCGGGACCGCCTTCGACTGCAACCGGCTCGTCGTCGAGCACGCTGCGATCGCGGTGTCGTCGACCTCTGGGACGCGCACGTTCATCGACGGCACGTCGCTCTATTACGGCGTTGCTGGCGCCGTGCCGCTCGCGGCCCCGTCCGATCAGCGCGGCGATACCAACGACAACGGCGTGTTCGCGGTGTTCCGCGTGCCGGCGGGCACGCAGTACGTCCAGATGTGGGGGTTCGTCGATGCCAACGCGATGGCGCAGGGCGAGGCCGGGCTGACGCTCGTCGGCGAGCAACCGATCCATGCCGTCGCCAACGAGCTGACCACGGTCGCCCTGTGGGCGCAGTGATCACGGCAGATCGAACACCAGCACCTCGGCCGGCTCGACACCCTTGATCGCGAGCGTGCCCTCGCCGCGCAGCGCCGCGCCGTCGCCGGCGCGCAGCGTGTGGCCGCCGACCTCGATCGCGCCGCGCGCGACCTGCAGCCACGCGTAGCGCTTCGGGCGCACGACGTGCTCCACCTGCTGGCCGGGGGCGAGCAGCGCGGCGGCGATCGCGGCGTCCTG
>JBAIWU010000275.1:0-5974 GCA_037917155.1 Candidatus Eiseniibacteriota bacterium | reverse complement strand
GGCGGCGGCCGGCCGGACGGCGATCGCCACTGAGAGGACGCGTGGTCGCGCGCAGGGACTCGCGCGCGATGACGCGCACCACCGCCCGGGGCTATAGTCCCCGGGCGGTTCTTCTTGCTCTTGCCGTTCCCCGGCCATACCCCACTTCAACGGATAGAGAGAGAGCCCGCCATGTCCTCCGTACTCGACGTCGTCCTCCTGCTGGCGCTGCCGGCCTCCGGCAAGTCGGAGGTGCGGCGCTATTTCGCGAGCCTCACGCCCCAGCAGTGCCGTGACGAGATGCACCTCGGCCCCACCGTCCAGCTCGACGACTACCCCTACGTCCACATGATGCGGCGCGTCAGCCAGGAGCTGCGCAAGCGCGACCGCGACGGTGTCTTCTTCGACTCCGACGACCTGCCCATGAAGGAGTCGCGCGACTGGGGCACGCTCATCGAGCTGCTCAACGAGGACTTCGACGACCTGATGAAGCGCCGCCGCCCCGCGCCCGCGTCCGCCGCCACGTGGCTGCTCGACCGATTCGACGCCGCGCGCCGCAGGGTCGGCGCCGCGCCGGCGCTCGGCGCGCTGCCCGCGGACGTGCGCGCCGGGCTGGTCACGGCGCTCGAGAAGGAGGCGAAGGAGCTGCTGGCCGACAAGAACGCCGGCATCCCGGACTCGCTCGACGGGCGCACGATCGTGATCGAGGCGGCGCGCGGCGGACCCGACGGCGCGACGCTGCCGTTGCCCGCGCCGCTCGGCTACAAGTGGTCGCTCGCCCAGTTCAGCGACGCGATCCTGTCGCGCGCGTCGATCCTCTACGTGTGGGTGACTCCGGAGGAGTCGCGGCGCAAGAACACGGAGCGCACGGATCCCAACGACCCGGGCTCGATCCTGCACCACGGCGTGCCCATGGCGGTCATGCTCGGCGACTACGGCTGCGACGACATGGAGTGGCTGATCCGGCACTCCGACCGTCCGGACACCGTTCGCATCGAGTCGCGTGGCCGGGCGCACTACCTGCCGGTGGCGCGCTTCGACAACCGCGTCGACAAGACGACGTTCGTGCGCGCCGACCGCAAGGACTGGAAGCCCGAGAACGTGAAGGCGCTGCACGAAGGCCTCGCCGAGGCGCTGGCGCGCCTCGCGCGCGCGTCTGCCGTTCGCGCCTGAGCGCGCGGCATCGATATCGAATTGGGGCGCGGCGCCCTCGCGGGCACCGCGCCCCTGCCGTTTCACGATCGATGAAACGACGGTTTGCCCCTCGGCGCGACGTGATGCACGCTCCGTCGCGAAACCCCACGCACGCACGGCGGAGCAAGGGCATTCCTCGCAGGAGCGAAGCATGAAGCACCACAAGAAACTGGCCATCCTGGTGGGCGGCGGGCCGGCGCCCGGTATCAACAGCGTCATCGCGGCCGCCACCATTCGCGCGTTGCTCGAAGGCGTCGACGTCGTCGGCGTGGAGGACGGCTTCGAGTGGATCATGAACGGCAACATCGACCACGTGCGCCCGCTGTCGATCGACGGGATCTCGCGCATCCACTTCCGCGGCGGCTCGCACATCGGCATCTCGCGCGCCAACCCGACGAAGGACCCGCAGCTGCTCGAGAACGCCGTCATCTCGCTGCTGCGGATGGGCGTGACCGACCTCATCACGATCGGCGGCGACGACACCGCGTTCTCGGCGATGAAGCTCGAGGAGAAGTCCGCGGGCCGCATCCACGTCGTGCACGTGCCCAAGTCGATCGACAACGACCTCGACCTGCCCAGCCACGTGGACACGTTCGGCTACCAGACCGCGCGCCACATCGGCGTCGAGATCGTGAAGAACATCATGGTCGACGCGAAGACGACCTCGCGCTGGTATTTCATCATCGCGATGGGCCGCAAGGCGGGGCACCTCGCGCTGGGCATCGGCAAGGCCGCGGGCGCCACGCTCACGCTGGTGCCCGAGGAGTTCAGCTCGCAGCCGATCCGGCTCAAGACGCTGGTCGACACGCTAGCGTGCGCGATCATCAAGCGCCTCGCCTACGGCCGCCGCGACGGCGTCGCCGTGATCGCCGAGGGCGTCGTGCTCAGCATCGACCCGCAGGACTTCGAGAACTTCGAGGACGTCGAGCGCGACGCGCACGGCCACGTGCGGATCGCCGAGGTGAACATTGGCGAGATGCTCAAGCGCGCGGTGCAGAAGCGGCTCAAGGAGTTCGGGATCTCCACGACGATCGTCGAGAAGAACATCGGCTACGAGCTGCGCTGCGCCGACCCGATCCCGAACGACATGGAGTACACGCGCGATCTGGGCTACTGCGCGACCAAGTACCTGCTCGAGGGCGGCAACGCCGCACTCGTCTCGATGCAGGCGGGGCAGTTCGTGCCGATCCCGTTCAAGGACCTGCTCGACCCGGTCACGGGCCGCGCGCGGACGCGCATGGTCGACATCCACTCGACGCGCTACGCGATCGCGCGCCGCTACATGATCAGGCTGCGGCGCGACGACTTCGAGGACGAGCACGAGCTGGCGCGCTTCGCGGCGACCGCCCACATGACGCTGGAGCAGTTCCGCGACCAGTTCGAGTACCTGATCCGGGACGAGCTGCCGGCGATCCACCTGTTCGACCAGGCGCTGGCGACGGCCATGCGAGCGAACAGCGCGGCGCGCGCGGCGTCCCAGGGCGACATCCGGCGCCCCGAGTCGCCCGTGCCCGCGCGCGGCGGCGACTGACGCCGGCCCCGCACGACATCCGCGCGCGGCCCGGACCGGCGGCAGGGTCCGGGCCGCGGCGCGTCAGGCGCGCGGCTGCTGCTGCGTGAGGCAGTGGATCGCGCCGAGGCCCCAGACGAGCTCGTGGCAGGGCAGGCCGATCACCTCGCGCCCCGGCAGCGCGCGCCGCAGGGTGCCAAGCGCCACGCGCTCGCTGCGCACGTCGCGGAACGTGGGCACCAGGAGCGCGCCGTTCACGAACAGGAAGTTGAGGTACGTCGCGGGCAGCCGCAGCCCCTCACGCTCGATCCGCTTCGGCATGGGCAGCGTCACGATCTCGAACGGCCGGCCGTCGAGCCCGCGCAGCCGCCGCAGCCGGCGCAGGTTCTCCTCGAGCACGCGGTGGTTGGGATCGCGCGGGTCGTCCTCGACCGCGGTGACGATCGTGCGCGGGCCGAGGAAGCGCGCGAGGTCGTCGACGTGGCCGTCGGTGTCGTCGCCCTCGATGCCCTCGCCGAGCCAGAGCACGCGCTCCTGACCGTACCATTCGCGCAGGACGCGCTCGACCGCGCGCCGGCCCAGCCCGGGGTTGCGGTTCGGATTGAGCAGCACGCTCTCGGTCGTGAGCACGCAGCCGGCGCCGTTGAAGTCGACGGCGCCGCCCTCCATGACGACGTCGGTGCGGAAGAGCGGCAGCCCGAGCGCCTCGGCGACGCGCGTCGGCACCGCGTCGTCGGCGTCGAACGGCGGGTACTTGCCGCCCCAGGCGTTGTAGCCCCAGTCGACCACCGCGAGGCGACGGGCACCGGCGCGGCCGCGCTTCACGACGAACGCCGGGCCGTGGTCGCGACACCAGCACTCGTTCGTGGGGACGTGGAAGAAGCGCACGCGCCGCGCCGGGACGCCGAACGCCGCGAGCTGGCCGCGCACGATGCGCTCCCAGTTCGCGTTCGGCACGTTGATGCACACGCGCTCGCGCGCGGCGATCGCGCCCACGAGCGCGGCCAGCTCGGGGATCGCGCGGTGCCAGCGGCCCGGGAACGAGATGCCCTCCGGCCGCGGCCACGAGAGCCACACGGCGTCCTGGCGCTCCCACTCGGCGGGGAAGGCGTAGCCGTGGCTGGCGGGCGTGCCCTCGAGCGGTCGGGTCGCGCTCATGCGTGCGCGGGGCCGCGCGCTCAGCGCCGGTCCACGAATCGCCGCGTCAGGTCGCCGTAGGCGTCGATGCGGCGGTCGCGCAGGAACGGCCAGTGCGTGCGGAACGCCTCCACCTTCGCGAGGTCGAGGTCGGCGGCGAGGACCTCCTCGCGGTCGACCGAGGCCTTCGCGACGAGCTGGCCGTTCGGCGCGGCGATGAACGACTGGCCCCAGAACTCGATCCCTTCGGGGTGGACCGGCTTGCCGTTCGCGGCCGCGACCTTCTCGAGGCCGATGCGGTTGGGCGCGCACACGAAGCAGCCGTTCGCCACCGCGTGCGAGCGCTGGATCAGCTCCCACGACTCGTGCTGCGACTTTCCGTACTTCTTCTTCTCGGACGGGTGCCAGCCGATCGCGGTGGGATAGAAGAGGATCTCGGCGCCCTGCATGGCGGTCAGTCGCGCGCCCTCGGGAAACCACTGGTCCCAGCACACGAGCACGCCGATCGTGCCGTGCTTCGTCTTCCATGCGCGGAAGCCGGTGTCCCCCGGGGTGAAGTAGAATTTCTCGTAGTACAAAGGATCGTCCGGGATGTGCATCTTGCGGTAGGTCCCGAGCAGCGACCCGTCCGCGTCGATCACGACCGCGGTGTTGTGGAAGAGCCCCGCGGCCCGGCGCTCGAACAGGCTGGCGACGATCACCGCGCGGTGCCTGCGCGCGATCTTCGCGAGCGCGTCGGTTCCGGGGCCGGGGATCCGCTCGGCCAGCGCGAAGAAGCGGTGGTCCTCGACCTGGCAGAAGTACTGGCTCGCGAACAGCTCCTGCGTGCACAGGATGCGCGCGCCGCCCTTCGCCGCGCGCTCGAGCAGCGCGTGCTGCCGCGCGCGGTTCGCCGCCGGGTCGGGCCCGCAGGCCATCTGCGTGATCGCGACGCGCACGCTGCTCGAGGCGCGCGCGGCCGTGCGCTTCGGTCTCGCTCGTTCGCTCATGGCGGCGCAGTCTAGTCGCGGGGACCAGTCGCGCCAAGCAGCGGCGGCGCCCGGCGCGTCGGCGCGGCGTCGCGGGACGGAAAGCGGGCCCGGGACCTTCGTCCCGGGCCCGCGGCGTGCGGCGCTGGACTTCGGGGTCAGGGCCTCGGCGTCGTGTGCGAGATCGAGCGCACGTAGGCGACGAGGCTCTTGATCTGTGCCGGGGTGAGCGTGATCGTCCACGCGGGCATGAAGACGGCCTTGCGGAAGTGACCGCCACCCAGGGAGACCACCGCGTACAGCTCCTTGTCCATCTTGTTCGCGAAGTAGGCCGAGTCCGTGAGGTCGCGCGGGTGGATGTTGTGGTCCGCGATCAGGCGCTTGCCGTAGGGGCCGTCGCCCTTGCCCTCGTCGCCGTGGCAGGCGACGCAGTGGTGGACGAACAGCACGCGCCCATCGGCGGGCACGCCCGGGGGCGCCATGAGGTACGACGCCAGCGTCGAGCGCGGGATCGCCGGGTTCACGGTGCGCAGCGTGATCACGAAGTCGGCGATGTCGCTGATCATCCCCGGCTCGAGCTTCTCGCCCCACGCCGGCATCAGGTGCGAGCGGCCGGTATGGGCGCCGCCCTTCTTGATGACCTCGACGATCTCGTCGCGCGTCAGCCGGTCCATCGTGTCGGCGTCGTTGAGCCTCGCCACGGTCGCGCCCTGGGCCTTCACCTGCGCGGCCGCCTCGCCGTCGCCGTTGCCGCCGTTGCCGTGACACATCGCGCAATGCGAGAGGAACGCGCGCCCTCCACGCTCGGCGGCGGCGGAGAGCTTCACCGAGTCGGCCTGCGCCTTGAGCGAGTCGGCGTGGGTCATCGCGGGCGTCCCCTCCGGCGTCCTGGGCTGGCAGGACGCGAGGATGCCGAGCGAGGCCGCCGCCATCATCACCGCAAACGTGAGCCTGAGGGGTCGCATACCGTCGTCCTTTCGGGCTGAACGCGCATCGATTCTCATCTTCGTGCCGGGCGTGCCCGGCGCGTCGTTCATCCTGTGGCCGCGGCCGCCGCCGCGCAATACCACCAAAGTCCCACGCGCCGGGGCGGCTGCGCCCCGAACGCGTGTGCTCACACCTGAGGCGCGCCCTCGACCAGCCGCACCGTGTCCCGGGCGATGATGAGCTCCTCGTTGGTCGGGAC
>JBAIWU010000274.1:0-4730 GCA_037917155.1 Candidatus Eiseniibacteriota bacterium | reverse complement strand
CGCATCCCGGACCCGACGCTCGTCGCGATGGCCGAGCACGCGCCCCCCGACCGGCCGAACAGCTTCGGCGCGGGCGTCTCGCTGCCGCTGCCGCTGCTCGACCGCAACGCCGGCGGCATCGGCGCCGCGCGCGCCGCGCGCGACGCGGCCGAGCGGGAGGTGCGCCGCGCCGAGGCGCGCGTCGCCTCGGAGGCGGAGGCCGCGCGCTCGGCGTACGAGGAGGCGCGCGAGCGCTGGCAGCGCTATCGCGACGAGCTGCGGCCGCGCTCGGAGGGAATCCGCCGCGCGGTCTCGCTCGCGTACGAGAAGGGCGGCGCCTCGCTCCTCGACCTGCTCCAGGCGCAGCGCAACGACAACGACGTGCGGCTCGAGACGGTGCAGGCCGCCAACGACCTCACGATCGCCGAGGCCGAACTCGAGGCCGCGACCACCACGATCCCGCCGGAGGACACCCGACCATGAAGACCGTACCCATCCTCCTCGCGCTGCTGCTGCCGATCGCGGCCGGCTGCCAGCGTACGCCGACCGTCGCCGCGACGGCCGATCCGCAGGTCGCGGGCGACCGCGTGCGCTTCGCGCCCGGCTCGCCGCAGCTCGCCTCGCTCGGCGTCGAGGCCGTCGGCGGCGGCGGCACGACGCGCGCGACGCTGTTCGGCCGACTCGCGTGGAACGACGACGCCACCGTGCGCGTGTTCACGCCGTTCGCGGGCCGAGTGCGCCGCGTGCTCGTGGACGTCGGCCAGGCCGTCGAGCCCGGCACGCCGCTGGCCGAGGTGGAGTCCGCGGACTTCGGGCAGGCGCAGGCCGACGAGCGCACCGCCGAGAGCGACCTGAGCCTCGCGGAGAGCACGCTGGCCCGCCTGCGCGAGCTGTTCGACCACGGCGCGGCGGCGCGCAAGGACCTCGAGGCGGCCGTGGCCGACCGCGACCGGGCGCAGGCCCAGCGCGACCGCGCGCGCGCGCGCCTCGCCTCGGGCGGCGCCGGCGCCGACGCCGTCGACGGGCTCTTCCTGCTGCGCAGCCCGATCGCGGGCACGGTGGTCGAGCGCACGCTCACGCCCGGGCAGGAGATCCGCCCCGACCAGATGCTCGCGAACGCGCCCCAGCTCTTCTCGCCGCTGTTCGTGCTCAGCAACCCGTCCCGGCTCTGGATCCAGATCGACGCGCCCGAGAACGAGATCGGCACGCTGCGGCCCGGCGCCTCGTTCCGCTTCACGAGCGACGCGTTCCCGCACCGCGTGTTCGAGGGCCGCGTCGACATCGTGTCGGCCGAGGTCGACCCGGTCACGCGCACTGTCCGGGCCCGCGGCACGGTGGCCAACCCGGACCACGCGCTCAAGGCGGAGATGTACGTCCGCGTCGAGGTCCCGGGCTCCTCCGGCGGGGTCGCGAGCGTGCCCGCCCGCGCGGTGTTCCTGCGCGGCGAGCGTCACTATGCGTTCGTCGAGGAGTCGCCCGGCACGTTCGTGCGCCACGAGGTCCAGGTCGGCGCCGAGCAGGACGACCGCGTGCTCGTGACGAACGGTCTGCGCGCCGGCCAGCGGGTCGTCACGGACGGCGGCCTGCTCCTGCAGCAGCTCATGGACTGAGGGCCGGGCCGCGCATGATCCGTCGTCTCGTCACGTTCGCGCTGCACCAGCCGCTGTTCGTCGCGCTCATGGTCGTCCTGTTCGTGGGCGGCGGCGTCGTCGCGTTCGAGAACCTGCCCGTCGAGGCGTTCCCGGACGTGTCCGACATCCAGGCCACGGTCATCACGCTCTACCCCGGCCGCGCGCCCGAGGAGGTCGAGCAGCAGGTGACGATGCCGCTCGAGACGGCGCTCAACGGCCTGCCGCACATGGTGCGCATGTTCTCGCACACCCAGTTCGGCCTCTCGTACATCATGCTCACGTTCGACGACCGCACGACGGACGCGCAGGCGCGCCAGCAGGTGCTCGAGCGGCTCACCACCGCGGACATGCCGCCCGGCGTGCAGCCGGAGCTGGAGCCGCTCTCGACGGCGATCGGCGAGATCTACCGCTACCGCCTCGCCGGCGATGGGCGCGACTCGCGCGAGCTGCGCACGCTCGAGGACTGGGTCGTGGAGCGCAACCTGCGCTCGGTGCCGGGCGTGGCGGACATCGTGGCGTTCGGCGGGCTCATCAAGACGTACGAGGTCCACCCCGACCTCGCGCGCCTGCGGAGCTATGGCATCCCGCTGCAGCAGCTCTACACCGCGCTCAGCCGGGGCAACGCGAACGTGGGCGGCAGCAAGGTCACGCAGGGGCCGCAGCAGTTCCTGATCCGCGGCGTCGGCCTGCTGCGCTCGCCCGACGAGATCCGCAACATCGTCGTGGCGGCGCGCGCGGGCGTGCCGGTGCGCGTGCGCGACCTCGCGGACGTGAGCGTCGGCAACGTGCCCGTCGAGGGGCTCGTCGGGCAGGACCACGACGACGACGTCGTCACCGGCATCGTGCTCATGCGCAAGGGCGAGAACCCGTCGCAGGTGCTCGCGGCGCTCAAGGACAAGGTCGCGCAGCTCAACGGCTCCATCCTGCCGAAGGGCGTGCGCATCGTGCCGTTCTACGACCGCACGTGGCTGATCGAGACGACCCTGCACACGGTATTCCACAACCTCGCCGAGGGGGCGATGCTCGTGACGCTCGTCCTGCTCCTGTTCCTCGGCAACGTGCGCGCCGCGCTCATCGTGGCGGTCATCATCCCGCTCTCGCTGCTCGCCACGTTCATCGGGCTCACCTGGCGCGGCATCCCGGCGAACCTGCTCTCGCTGGGCGCCATGGACTTCGGCATCATCGTCGACGGCGCGGTGATCGTCGCGGAGAACATCTTCCGGCGCCTCGCGGAGCGCGATCCCGACTCCGGCCCGCCGCTGCGCGACGCGATCGAGGCCGGCACGACCGAAGTGGGACGGCCGGCGTTCTTCTCGATGCTCATCATCATCGCCGCGCACATCCCCATCTTCACCCTGCAGCGGCACGAGGGGCGCATCTTCGCGCCCATGGCGTGGACCGTGACGAGCGCGCTCGTCGGCTCGCTGCTGATGTCCCTCACGCTGGTGCCGCTGCTGTGCCTGCTGCTGCTGCGCGGGCGCATCCCGCACGGCGAGACGCCGATCGTCCGGTGGCTCAAGCGCTCCTACGAGCCCGCGCTCGACGCCGCGCTCGCGCGGCCTCGCGCCGTGATCGTGCCCGCGATCCTGGTCGTCGTCGCGTGCATCGCGCTCGTGCCCCGGCTCGGCAGCGAATTCCTGCCCGAGCTCAACGAGGGCAGCATCTGGGTGAACGCGAACCTGCCGCCGGGCATCTCGGTCGAGGAGACCCGGCTCGAGTGCCGCCGCATGCGCGAGCTGCTGCTGCGCACGCCCGAGGTCGAGACCGTGATCTCCAAGGCGGGCCGGCCCGAGGACGGCACGGATCCCAAGCCCCTCAACATGTGCGAGATCTACGTCGGCCTGAAGCCCGAGCGCGCGTGGCGCCCGCACATGGACAAGGCGCGGATCCTCGAGGAGATGCGCCGCCGCCTCGATTCCCTCCCCGGGGTGGAGGTCAGCTTCTCGCAGCCGATCCGGGACAACGTGCTCGAGAGCATCAGCCAGATCGACGGCCAGGTCGTGATCAAGGTCTTCGGCGACGACTCCGCGAAGCTGCGGCAGAAGGCGCACGAGATGCTGACGGCGCTCGGGAGCGTGCGCGGCATCGACGACGCGGCGATCGACCGCGCCGGCGAGGTGCCCCAGATCCTCATCGAGATCGACCGCGACCGCGCGGCGCGCTACGGCCTCAACGTCGGCGACATCGAGGACGTCATCGACATCGGCCTGGCCGGGCGCGAGGCGACCGAGCTGTGGGAGGGCGAGCGGCACTTCAGCGTGGTCGTGCGGCTGCCCGAGAACGAGCGGCGGCTCGAGAACCTGCGCAAGGTGCTGGTCGACACGCCCGACGGCCAGCACATCCCGCTCGATCAGGTCGCGACGTTCCGCGAGGTCTCGGGGAGCATGAACATCAGCCGCGAGGGCGGCACGCGGCTGTCGGCGATCAGCGTCTTCATCAAGGGGCGCGACATGGGCAGCGTGGTCGCCGACATGCAGCGGGCGCTGCGCGCGATCCCGCTGCCGCGCGGCTGGTGGCTGACGTGGAGCGGCGAGTTCGAGAACCAGCAGCGCGCCATGCGCCGCCTCGGGGTCGTGGTCCCGATCAGCGTCTTCCTGATCTTCGTCCTGCTGTTCAACGCGTTCCGTTCGGTCTGGAGCGCGCTGCTGATCCTGATGAACGTGCCGCTCGCGCTGATCGGCGGCGTGCTCGCGCTGCTCGTGACCCGCACGCCGCTCAGCGTCTCGGCGGCGATCGGGTTCATCGCGCTGTTCGGGCAGGCGGTGCTCAACGGCGTCGTCATGGTCACGTACATCCAGCAGCTCCGCGCCGAGGGCATTCCGCCCCGCGAGGCGGCACGCCGCGGCGCGGTCACGCGCTTCCGCACCGTGATGATGACGGCGCTGCTGGCGAGCCTCGGGCTGCGACCCATGGCGCTGTCGCACGGCATCGGCTCGGAGACGCAGCGCCCGCTGGCGTTCGTGGTCATCGGCGGGCTCGTGTCGGCCACGTTCCTCACCCTGGTCGTCCTGCCGACGGTCTGGTTGGTGTTCGAGGAGCGTGCCGGCTCGCGGGTGGCCCCCGCGAGCTGAGGAATGGCGGCCGCGCGGTACCGGGGTACCCTTGCTGTGGGGGCGAGGG
>JBAIWU010000273.1:0-7437 GCA_037917155.1 Candidatus Eiseniibacteriota bacterium | reverse complement strand
GTGCTCGACCGCGCCGAGTTCCCGCGCCTGGGCGGCATCGCGTGGCAGGGCGTCGTCGACGAGGGCTTCGACCGCGAGGGCGTCACGCTCGGCCTCACGCCGCTCGGCGTCGCGAGCGCCCTGCGGTGGGTCGCCGCGCGGCCGGGCGCCGGGCTCCCCGCGGCGCCGGGACTGGACCGCGTCGCCGCGCGCGTCACGGTGGGCGGTCCGCTCCAGCGCGTGGACCGGGGCCGGGCCGCGCATGCGCGCCGGCTCACGAACCACGTGACGACCGAGCTCGAGTGCCGGCTGCTGGGCGGCGGCGCCTCCGGCGCGCCCGCGGTCCTGAGCGCGGCCCTCGACGCCGACAACCTCGCCACCGGCTACGGGCTCGACCGCTACGGGGCGACGCTGATCGCCGAGCGCGAGGGCGACGTCACGCTCACCGCGAACGCCGGCTACCGCATCATCGAGAGGTACAAGGCGCCCGTGCGCCACGGCGAGACCCGGCTCGGCACCGGCGCGTCATGGCGCCTGTTCACGCGCCCCTCGGGGCTGCGCGAGGTCGAGCTGGGCCTCGAGGCCGGCTGCCTGCTGCGCGACCATGGCCGCGGCGACGTCTGGCAGGACAGCGCCCGGCTCGACCTGCGGCTCGGCGGCCGGATGCGCCTCTCGGCGGCGGTGCGCGCCTCGAGCCGGGCCGAGATGCCGGGGCAGGACCCGGTCCGCGTCGTGGTCGGCCTCGCCCACGCCCTCGGCGGCATCCGCGGCTGACGCGGCCGGCGGCGGGCCGTCCGGGGACTTTCCCCCGCGCGGGAACGCCGGTGCCCGGGGCCTGCCCGCGCCTCCGGGCCCGGGCGTATCCTTCCGGCATGCCAGCGAACCTCACGCCTCAGTACAAGCAGGCGGAGGAGCGGTTCCGCACCGCCGCCACGCGTGACGCGAAGCTCGAGGCGCTCCGCGAGATGCTCGCGCTGCTGCCCAAGCACAAGGGCACCGAGAAGCTGTACGCGGACCTCAAGCAGAGGCTGGCCAAGCTCGAACGCGAGGGCGACACCCACACGCACGCGGGCGCGCGCCACGACGATCCGGGCCACGTGCGACACGAGGGCGCGGGGCAATGGGCGCTCCTCGGGCCTCCCAACGCGGGCAAGAGCGCGCTGCTGCGCGCGCTCACGCACGCGCACCCCGAGGTGGCGCCCTACCCCTTCACCACGCGCCTGCCGCTCGCCGGCATGATGCCCTTCGAGGACGTGCAGCTGCAGCTCGTCGACACGCCCGCGGTGAGCGCGCAGCACGCCGAGCCGTGGCTGACGAACCTCGTGCGCAACGCCGACGGGCTGCTGGTCGTGCTCGACCCGGGCGACGACGCGGTCGAGGGCGGGCTCGCCGCGGTGCAGGCGCTGCTCGAGCGCGCCCGCGTGTGGCCGCGCGGCGCGCCCCCCGCCGAGCCCAACCCGTACGCGCTCCTGCGCCCGGTGCGCGTGGCGCTCAACAAGCTCGAGCTGGACCCGGACGGCACGCTGCGCGCGCTCGTGCGCGAGCTGCTGCCGCCGGCCTGGGCCGTGCACGAGGTGAGCGCCGAGCGCGGCGACGGGCTCGAGGACCTGCGGCGGGCGCTGTGGGCGGACCTCGGGCGCATCCGCATCTACGCCAAGGAGCCGGGCAGGAAGGCCGACACCGTGCGCCCGTTCGTGCTCGAGCGCGGCGCGACCGTGCAGGACCTCGCGACGGTCGTGCACAAGGACGTCGCCGAGCGGCTGCGCTTCGCCCGCATCTGGGGCCACGCCGCCTTCGACGGCCAGCAGGTCGACCGCCAGCACGCGCTCGACGACCGCGACGTCGTCGAGCTGCACGCGTAGTCGCGCCGGCGCGGGCCGCCCGCTCCGGGCCCGATCGGCGCCCGGGCGGCCACTTTCGGTGCAATCCGCGCCGATGCGGCGGTTTTCTGGCCTCCCGCCCGCCGGCCCCGGGCCCCCACGGGGCGCCCGGGCCGCCCGTCCGGCGGCCGCCCGGCACGCCCGGACAGGGCTTGCGCCCGCACGCTCCGCGGTCGTCCGCGAGTCCATTCGCGCGGCAAGCATCTTGCAATCCGGGCGACCCGAATCGCCCCGCCTTGCCCACAAGCCCCCCCGTCGATCCCGCCAAGTCGACGCCGGAACCAGACCGCCCCCGAGGGGCGGCGAACCGTGAAGGAGCCTTCGATGGCCCCGCTGCTCAAGAACCTGCTCGGGAATGGCACCAAGGACCGCGAGACCGCCGAGGAGATCCGGGCCCTGCTCGAAGACCTGCGGCGCGAGCGCGAGCGCTTCGCGGCGCTGCTGGAGGCCTCGCGCGAACCCGCCGAGCGCCTCGAGCGCCTCACGGAGCCGATCGCGCAGGCCGAGAGCGCGGCCGGTGCGGTGCGCGGCCGGATCGACGAGCTCGAGCGGCGCTTCGAGGCCATGGTGAAGCTGGCCTCGCTGTTCGAGAACCTCGACGAGCGCGCGAAGGGCCTCGCGGAGAGCCAGAAGTGGGCGGACGAGCGCATCGTGCAGGTGCTCGACGACTCGAAGAAGGTCCACTCCTCGATGGAGGAGCTCATCCACAAGGTCGACGCGGCGACGGGCCTGCGCGAGCAGCTCGAGGCGTTCCTCGAGATCGAGAAGCCGTTCCAGCAGATCCGCGGCGACGCCGAGGCGCTGCGCGGCCAGGTCGACGGCGCCCAGGAGCGCATGGCGCGCCTGCGCGAGCAGCAGGACCGCATGCTCGACGCGCACAAGATGGCGGTCACCAAGATGGAGGCGCTCGACCGGCGCCGCGACGAGCTGGGCCGGTCGCTGCACGACAAGGAGCGCCGCGTCGAGAGCGTCGCGCAGGCGGTCGCCAGCGTCGACGGCGTGCAGCACACGGTGGACGAGCTCAAGCGCGAACTGGGCACGCTCAAGGCCCTCGGCGACTCGGTCGCGCAGAAGACCGCGGCGCTGGAGACGCAGCGCGAGGCGGTCGACCGCGCGCTCGCGCAGGCCGAGGTGCTCGACCGCGCCATGCGCCAGATCGACGCCGGCGTGCAGCAGCAGCACGCGAACGAGAAGGCGCTCGCGACCCTGCAGGAGCAGATCGACGCGCTCCATGCGCTGCACGAGGCCGTCATCGCGCGCTCGGGCGAGATCACGAACCTGCAGCGCGGCACCGACGACCGCACCCGCGCGATGCAGTCCGAGCTCGGGGCCATGACCGAGTCGATGAAGCAGACGATCGAGCGCTTCGACTTCGAGACGCGCGGCCTCGAGTCCGTGAGCCAGCGCGTCGCCGACCTGCGCGGCGAGCTGACCAACGCCGAGAACCGCTTCAAGGGCCTCGCCGACGCGAGCCACGGCATGGGCGAGCTGCAGGTGCAGGCGCAGGCGCTCGGCACGCAGCTCCAGGCGCTCTCGACCGAGGTCGGCCACGTGGATCGCGAGATCGCGCAGCTCCAGGCGATCCGCCGCGACCTCGACGCGACGGGCCGGACGGCGAACGAGCTGGCGGCGAAGGTGACGCGGGTCGAGGAGGCTCGCCCGGCGGTGGAGGCCGCGCACCGCGACCTCGACCAGCTCCGCGGCGCGCACGCGCTCGTGCAGGACGCGCTCGCCCAGACCGAGCGCGCGCACGAGGAGATCGTCCGGATCCGCGAGGCGCAGGCGGACGCGCGCACGTGGATGGAGGGCGTGGCGCGCGACGCCGCCGGCCTGCACGAGCAGGTCGACGCGCTGAACGCGATGGCCCCGCAGGTCCAGCACGCGCTGCGCGAGGCGGAGCGCGTCGTCTCGACGACGTCGGTCATCGAGACGCGCCGCGAGTTCGTCGACGAGCTGCACAAGCGCACGGCCGAGCTGGGCGCGATCGTGGCGCGCATCGACGAGCGCGGCCAGCAGCTCCAGGCGCGCATGGAGGCAGCCGAGCAGCGCTTCGTCGCGCTGGGCGAGCAGGCGGAGCAGGCCGAGCGCATCCGGAGCACGATCGAGTCCGTCACGGCGCAGGTCCGCGACGCGTCGCAGGCGAGCGGGAAGGTGCGCTCGGCGGTCGGCGCGATCGAGGAGCGGATGGCGTCGCTCGAGTCCCTGGCCGAGGCGACCCGCGCGCTGCGCGGCGAGCTCGACCAGCGGCGGGCCGCGCTGGAGGCGTCGGCGAAGGAGCTCAAGCGGGCCTCGGCGCTGCGGCAGGAGTCGGCCGACGCCGCGCAGAAGCTCGACGAGCTCGCGAAGCGCCTCACCGGCACGCTCGCGGCGGCGGAGGAGCGCGCCTCGCAGGTGGACGGCGTCGCCTCGCAGCTCGAGCACCGCGCGGACGGGCTGCGCGCGTTCGAGGACCGGCTCGGCCGCTTCGAGACGCGCATGGCGAAGTGGGACCTCATGGAGGAGCGGATCGCCGACGCGCTGGCGCAGATCGACGCGCGGCAGGCCACGATCGAGTCGCTCCAGGCCGACCTCGACCGCATGAACGGGCTCGCCGAGACCACCTCGGCGCACGTCCGCCAGATCACCTCGGCGCAGCAGGAGCTCGAGGAGAGCCGCCGGCTGCTGGTCGAGGTGCAGGGGCGGATCGCCGAGGTGCGCGACACGGCCGGCACGCTCGAGGAGCGCAAGCGCCAGATGACGCGTGCGGAGGAGCGGCTCGCCCGCGCCGACGCGCTGCTCGTCGACGTGCAGTCGAGCCTCGCGACGCTCGAGGGCCAGAAGGTGATCGTGGACCAGGCCGTCGAGAAGGCGGGCACGCTGCAGTCGCTGCTGCGGCAGGCCGAGACCGCGATCGAGACGCTCCGCGAGGAGCGCCGGACGAACGCCAAGGTGCGCTCGGCCGAGCGCAAGGCGCGGAATGCGGGCGCGGACGACGGCGACATGAAGATGGCCGCCTGAGCGCCGGCGCGCGGCTCGTCCGCGCGCCGCAGGCGAACGGCGCGGGGCCAGGGAGGCTCCGCGCCGTCGCCGTTGTCACGAGGCGCCTCGCGCGATGCGCAAGGGCGCGTGCCCGCGCCGATCAGCGACGGCGCACGTAGACCTGCACGTAGTCGAGCGCCGCAACGAGCCGGCAGTCGGTGCACTCGTCGGCGAGCAGCTCCGGGGGCACGGGGTCGATCGCCACCTCGAAGCCGCTCTGCTCGTAGAGCCGCGCGAAGTCGCCGACGCGGGCGCGCTCGATCACGAACCGGCGCTCCCAGCCCGCGGCGAGCCGCGCCGGATCCGGCCGGATGCGTTCCTCGGCGCCGGCGCGCAGCGCCTCGCCGCGCACGATCCCGGCGAGCGGGCGCTCCGGGGAGGGCGCGCCCTCGCCGCCATCCGGCCGCTCGTCGCGCGTCGGCGCCATGGGAGCCCTCAGGCCGTCGCGGCCTTCGCGGCGGACTCGCCGCCGTCGCCCAGCACCTCGAGGCGCCGGTGCGCGAGCAGCGCCGCGCCGTACGCGGCGACGAACTGCACGAGGTCGCCCTCGGGCACGTTGACGTCGGCGCCGAGCGCCTCGCGCACGACGCGGCCCATGGCCGGGAAGCGGAGGATGCCGCCGATGAGCGTGAACTCGGGCTCGAGCTTGACGCGCTTCATGAGCTGCACCGAGCGGCCGACGAGCGAGTCGATGGCGCCGTGCATGATGTCCGCGGGCGCCACGCCCTGCGAGAGGTGGTTGATGACCTCGGACTCCGCGAACACGGCGCACACGCCGGAGATGGATGCGGTGTCCTTCGACGTCTCGACGAGCGGCCCGATCTCGCCGGTCGAGTAGCCCATGTAGCGCGCGGTCTTCTCGAGGAACGCGCCGGTGCCGGCCGCGCACTTGTCGTTGAGCCGGAACGAGTGGACCTTGCGATCCTCGCCCAGCCGGCTCGCCTTCATCGTCTGGCCGCCCACGTCGAGGATCGTGCGGGTGCCGGGGAACAGCCGCGCGGCGCCGCGCGCCGCGGCCGTCAGGTCGGTGACGTGGAGGTCGGCGAACGTCGCCTGGTGGCGCCCGAAGCCGGTGGCCACGACGTAGGCGACCTCGCTCCGCGCCCGGCCGGCGTGCCCGAGCGCGCGCTCGAGCGTCGCGCCCGCCACCTCGGTGAGCCGGAAGCCCGTGGGCTCCATGGCGCGGCCGAGGATCCGGCCCTCCGCGTCGGCGACCACGGCCTTGGTGTACGTCGAGCCGACGTCGATGCCCGCCGCGAGCTTCATGCGATCCCCCGCTTCGACGCGACCGGGGACCGGCTCGCGCGGATGTGGTCCATGGCGAACAGGGCCGCGCCCAGCGCGCCCAGGTAGTGCGAGTCCTCGCTGACGTTCACGGGCGTGCCGAGCGAGGCCTCCAGCGAGCGGATCATCGCGACGTTCTTCGCCACGCCGCCGGTGAACGTCACCTCGGGCTCGATGCCGACGCGCCACAGCAGCCCGGTGGAGCGGCCGGCGATCGACTGGTGCACGCCGAGCAGGATGTCCTCGATCTTCTTGCCCTTGCCGAGCCAGCCCAGCACCTCGGACTCCGCGAACACGGTGCACGTCGTGCTGATCTTGACCGGGCGCTCGCCGCGCAGCGCCGTGTCGCCGAGCTGGTCGAGCGGGATCTCGAGCGCGGCCGCGGCCGCGCCGAGGAAGCGCCCGGTGCCTGCGGCGCACTTGTCGTTCATGCAGAAGTCGACGATCTCGCCGCGCGCCGAGACGCGGATCGCCTTCGTATCCTGGCCGCCCATGTCGACCACGGTGCGCGTCGCCGGGAACATGTGCACCGCGCCGCGCCCGTGGCAGGAGATCTCGGTGACCTGCGTGTTGCCGAACGTCACCTTGTAGCGGCCGTAGCCCGTGCCGACGACGAACTCGACCTCCTCCTCGCGGACGTCGCCGTCCTTGAGCGCCGTGGCGAACGACTCCTCGGCGGCCCGCGTCACGTTCGCGCCGGTCATGATCAGGGCGCGCCCCACGATCCGCAGGTGCTCGTCGATCACCACCGCCTTGGTCTGGGTGGAGCCGACGTCCACCCCCGCTGCGTACGCCATGACGATCCTCCCTGCTCAGGCGATGCCGGCGGCGGCCTGCTGGCGCCGCGACTGGAGACCTTCGAAGAACGCGTCGATGCGGTTCTTGAGCTGCGCCTCGGACACCACGCGCTTGTCCATCATGTCCGACTCGATGAACAGGCTGGCGACGTCGCGCATCTCCATCAGCGCGCGGCGGCTGTCCGCCTGCCCGGTGGAGGTCGTGCGGCAGCTCTTGACCGGGTGGTAGACGACGCCGTCCACGGCGAACGTGTCGACCATGTTCACCAGCGCGTGCGTCTGGAAGAACATGCTGTCCATCGCGTCGCTGACGCCGGTGAGCAGCCCCTCGGCGAGGCTCTCGAGCGGGTCGGCGAGGTCGTACTCGAACCCGAGGTTGGCGCCGCCCGAGGCGAACCACAGGTAGGTCGAGTTCACGAACGTGCCGCCGTGCTCCGAGAACAGCTCGGTGAAGCGGCGGAAGATCGGGTAGCAGGGCA
>JBAIWU010000272.1:0-5445 GCA_037917155.1 Candidatus Eiseniibacteriota bacterium | reverse complement strand
TGTTCACGTCGATGCGGCGCGTCACTTCGATGGTCTTGGCGCTGAACGGCCGGGCGACCCGGCCGCCACCCGACCCGGAGCCGGGCGCCGCCGCGGACGCTGATCCCGCCAGGCATGCCATCGCCAGCGCGGCCAGCGCCACGGCACGAACCTCGCGACAGAAATCCATTCCATCCCTCCTGAGCTGGAAGGTCACCGGCTAGAAGCTGGTCCGGACGCCGAAGCGCACCAGACGCGGGTTCGAGTACAGGGTCGGGTTGTTCTCGGCGAGCGAGTACAGCGCGTTGCCGTCCTTGCCGGCCGCCGCGGCGTTCTGGAGGAACGTCTGGCCGTCCGGGGTGTCGAGCCACGCCGTCGAGTTCGCGGAACCGGTGCCCGTGTACACCGCCACCGGGTTCTGGGTATCGAATGCGTTCAGCACCCACACGTACGCGTCGAGCTTGAGCCCTCCGAGGTGCACGCCCTTGTCGAGCTTGAGGTCGAGCGACGAGGTCCACGGGCCGTAGCGGGAGTTCACCGGGCCGCTCGGCACCGACGCCGTCGCCGCCAGCGACACCTCGTTGTAGACGTACGTCGGCGTGTACGGCGTGCCGCTCGCCACGTTGAAGAGCAGGCTCAGGTCCGTGTTCTGGAACCAGCGGATGTTCCGCCACATCGGGCCCTCGTTCTGGCCGAGCGACCAGGTGAGGCCGGCCGAGAGCTTGTGGCGCTGGTCGAAGTCGAGGGGCGAGGTCTGCTTCGGCGGCTGCGCGCCGTACCACGCGATGTTGCGCTGCGTGTTCGAGACCGACCCCGTGCCTTCCGCGAAGGAGAGGCTGTAATTGATGTTCGTGCTGATGTGCCGCGACTGGCGCAACTGGAGGCCGGCGTCGATGCCCTTAATCGTCGCGAAGTCGCGGTTGCGGTACGACGAGAACAGGTTCGGGAAGGACGGGATCGTCGCGATCTCGACGAGGTCCTTGACGTCCTTGTAGTAGGCCGTGAGGTCCAGGCGGACGTTGTCGCCCATCTGGCGCTGCATGCCGAACTCGTACGCCGTCGTCCGCTCGGGCTTCAGGTTCGGGTTGCCGAAGCCGACGAAGTAGCCGCCCGTCTGCACCTTGTGCTGCAGGAACCGGTACGAGACGAACAGGTCCTGCAGGTTCGGCTGCTGGTAGAACTGCCCGTAGTTGAAGCGTAGGATCGTGCGCTCGTCCACGGGGAACGCCACGCCGAACCGGGGCGAGATGCGCGTGTAGGTCTTGTTGCTCTGCAGGTCCGACGACTCGAGCGAGTCGGGCACGTTCCCGGGGATGCCGGGCTCGCCGAGCGGGTACTTCTCGCTCCGGAGCGCCTGGGTGTCGACGTTGATGTGGTCGAGCCGCAGGCCGCCGTTCACGATGACGCCCTCGCGCTCGAACTTGTCCTGCACGTAGGTCGACCAGGTCTTCGGGTGCTTGGCGCCGTCGAGGCCGCCGTTGGTCTCCACGAGATCGACGCGGTCCACCACGCCCGCCGCGTTCCGGTGCACGCTCATGTCGTACCCATAGCTGTCGTAGTCGACCAGGTTCGGGTTGGTGCCGCCGAGCTGCGACGGGAAGTAGTGGTCGAAGTAGCGCAGCGTGTAGTCGAGGTAGTCCGCGCCGGCCTTCACCTGGTTGTAGCGGTTGACCTGCGAGGTGATGTTGCCCTGGATGCCCCAGTACTCCGACTTGCGCTGCAGGTAGTCGTCCCAGACGTGCCCCGGATCCCAGAACAGCGGGACGCTCGTGTTGTAGCGCGGGTTCGCGCCGCCGGGGTAGTAGTCCGCGAGCCGGTCGAACGCGATGCCGTCCCCGCGCTTGCGCAGCGTCGAGAAGAACGAGCCCCCGAGGTCGTAGAACGTCTTCGAGCTCAGGACGTGGTTGAACGTCACGTCGTAGGACGCGTTACGGTCGTAGTACTTCGGCGAGTGCGGCAGGTCGAACATGTAGGCGCTGTAGAACTCGTGCCACGTGTCCTCGGAGCCGATGCCGCCCGCCTTCAACTTCATGTTGTTGTTGATCTGCCAGCCGAGCTTGCCCTGGAACGTGTAGCCGCCCGAGCTATTCGTGGGCTTGCGCCCGTCGTTCAGCCCCAGCGCGCTCAGCTCGCTGCGGAAGTCGTCCGAGAGGAACGTCGGGGAGCGATCGCCCTCCCAGCGCCGCTCGCCGGAGACGTAAAACGTGAGGTTGTCGTGCTTCGGGACCACCGGGCCGCCCAGCGACACGTCGTAGACGTTGTAGTCGGTGCGGTCCGCGCCGATCCAGCTTCCCGCCAGCGCGTCCGAGACGGCCTCGATCGCGCCCGAGTACTTGCTCGTGCCCTCGCGGGTCACGACGTTCACGGCGCCCGACATGATGCGCCCGTACTCGGCGTTGAAGCCGCCCGTGAGGACGACGATCTCCTGGATCGCGTTGTTGCTGATGGACGTGCTCGAGGTGCCGGTCAGCGGGTCCTGCTGCGAGAAGCCGTCCACGAAGTAGGCCGTCTCGTTCGGGCGCCCGCCGCGGATGATGAGCGTGTTGCCGTTCTGCGACTCGTTGTCGATCTGGCGCTTGAAGTTCACGATGCCGGTCTGCTGCGCGGCGGCGTCGCGGTAGCCGCGCGTCGGCAGCGCCTCGATCTGGTCCGAGGTGAGGAACCGGGTCGTGCCGGTCGCGTCCTTCTGGAGGAGCGGCCGCGTGGCGTCGACGTGAACCTCGCCCATCTGCACCGCCTCGGTCGACATCGTCGCGTCGAGCGTCGTGGTGAAGTCGGGGGAAAGCGCCACGTTGTACGCGACGAATGCGCGGTAGCCCACGAGGTTCATGCGGACGGTGTACGTGCCCGCGGGGACGCCGATGATGAAGTACTCACCCTGGTCGTCCGTGATCGCCCCCAGCCGCTGGCCCTCGATCCGGACGTTCACGCCGGGCAGCGGCTCCTTCTTCTCGTTGACCACCTTCCCGGAGAGCTTGCCGGTGGTACCGGCCAGCGCAGCCGGAGCCAGGCCCACCAGCGTGGCCAGCGCAAGCAGCCACATGGCCCTGACGAAGATTCGAGGCATGGGCAGGTCTCCTTTCAGGCAACGGGACAGCGTCGCCCATGCCCGCGAAATGCGGGTGGGAACGCGAGTCGTGTTTCGGGGGGGGAGATCCGACGGCGGCCGAACCAAGTGCTCCATGAACCCTCCGGCACCCCTGGGGGGCAGGGGCACGCCTTCCACTGGCGCGAAGAACCGAGTCGACGCAGGGTCAACATGCGTGAACTTGAACCCGGGTCTGCGAGTTGTCAACAGGCACCACGACCGCGCCTTGGCGCGCGGTGAGCCGCCGGAACCACGTCCGCCCCAAAACGATCCGGCCGGGGGCGCGCGAAGCGCCCCCGGCCGGGGATGACGTGAGACCGTGCTACCAGGCGTACGTCGCCGACACCTTCGTGAACGGCGTCCGCGTGCCCGACGTGTTGCCACCGACCAGGTCGCTGAACGGGTTGTTGAAGAAGCCGTTCGCCAGCACGGCGTCGAACTTGAGCGTGCCGAGCTTGACGCCCGCGCCCATCGCCATGCCGAACGGCGAGTCCTTGAGCGTGAGCACGTCGCTGACGCTGCCCGTGCCCACACCGGAGTGTCCGTCCACCTTGACGTTGCGCCACGCACCCTTGTTGGCGCCCATCCGCAGCGTCAGCCAGCTGTTGACCTGGGTCTCCAGCGCCATGAAGACGTTGGGGGTCAGGGTCTCGGTGGCGATCAGCGTGTCGCTGTAGGCACCCGGAGCGAACGAGTAGCCGTTGGCGAAGGCGGCGACACCGAACAGGTCCTGCTGCTGGTCGAGCTTGTTCTGGGCGAACGTGGCGCCCAGCACGAACAGGTCGTTCGTGCCGATCGTCCAGTTGCCCGCAGCGCCCGCCTGCCAGCCCTTGGCGGTGTTGTTGTAGGTCTCCGTCGGCGATCCGGCCGCCGAGAGCTTGTTGGACAGGTCGTAGGCGTAGTACTTGAACACGGGGATGATGGACATCGTCGGCGTGCACTGGTGGATGGCACGCAGCGCGAGAACGTAGTTCGAGCCGCCGTTGTCCTCGTACGAGAAGGCGGCCGTGCCGGTGCGGCTGTTTTCGTACGAGCGCGCCTGCCAGAGCACCGCGCCCTCGAGCGTCGTCTTCGGGCCCGTCTCCATGCTGCCGCCCACGCCCACGCCGAAGATGTTGCGGTGCAGGTCGCCGTTGAAGCCGACGTTCTCGTTGATCGCGTTGTCCTGCTTGAACGTCCAGGTCACGCCCGGGAACTCGTCCGTGAAGGCGTTGTACGAGCGCGACAGCGTGAGGCCGAGGGCGTTCTTGCCCGACTTGATGCCCCAACCGAGGTCGAACGACTGGTTCGCGTTCGAGTTCGGGTCGAAGCCGCCGTTGCCGGGGTTGGGGTTGGAGGTCATGTCGCCCTGGCCGGCCTGCGGCGTCCACTGGCGGAGGTGGATGGCCCACACGCCGTACTTGCCGTCCCACAGGTTCGGCAGCACCGCGCCCATGGCCAGGTCGCCGCCCGCGACGTTGAGGTTCCCCATCTCGCCGTAGACCAGGTTGCCGGTGCCGACGATGGTCGACGGCCACTGGTAGATGTTCGTGTAGTCGTTCGTGTAGTCGCCGGAAAGCGTCATGCCCTCGAGGCGGCCCGTCGAAGCGAACGCGACGACAGGCAGCAGCGTGAGGAACACGGCGGCGGCGAGGATGCTCAGCTTGCGATTCGACATCGTGATCGTGCCTCCTTGCAGGTGAACGGTGAGTGCCACGAAACAGCGCTCAGGATGCCTGAGCCCCACAGCCGTACGGACTCGATCCCTTAAGCGTTCCGGCCCCCACCTCCTTCCGCCGCCCCGGTGCCTGCGGCGACTCGTGTGGCGGACATGCCAAGAGCCCCATCGCATCCCAGTGATGGAGCCCAAAGAAAAGGGCCAGGAAACACTACTCGCGGAAGGACCCTGGCAGTCGCCCGTGGCAAGACCGTAGGTAGGCCCAGCCCCGCTGTCAAGCGCGGAACTGGGGCCCGCGAGTCCCTCCGGACCCCGTCCCCCGGCCGGCACGGGGCCGGTACCAGCCCAGGAACTGAGGCAGCAAGTCATTGTCGCACAGCGGATTGTCTGGATCCAGACTGGCGATCCTCACCATCCCACGGCTGTGGGCGAAGAAGCGGTCCCCCAGGGCCAGGCCCACGTGGCCCACCGGCTGGCCGGGCGCGGCGAAGAACGCGAGGTCCCCCTCCCGTGGCCGCTCGGCCTTCCGGAGACGGCGACTCGCCGCAAGCTGCTCGACCGCGTCGCGTGGCAGGTTCGTTCCCTGCTCGGCGAGCACGAGCTGCACGAACGCCGAACAGTCGAGCCCGGCGGGCGTGCGACCACCCCAGAGGTAGGGCACGCCCAGCAGCGTCGTCACCCGCTGCATGAGCCCCGGGGCGCGCTCCCCGCGCAGCCGCAG
>JBAIWU010000271.1:0-2492 GCA_037917155.1 Candidatus Eiseniibacteriota bacterium | reverse complement strand
GGTGCTGCGCGGCAGGAAGTGCGGCACGCCCGCGCCCTCGCGCAGCACGACCCAGACGCCGGCCGCCGCGGGCACCGCGCCGGCCCCCTCGTCGCGCAGAGCGCCCACGGTGCGGAAGCCCTCGAAGCCGAGCGCGCGCAGCGTCTCGACGCTGTCCACGCCCGTCTCCGCCGCCGTCGTGGCGGTCACGGCCGCCTCCCGGCCAGCGCGCGCAGCACGCGCTCGGGCGTCGCCGGGATCTCGTCGATCCGGCAGCCGGTCGCGTGCGCGATCGCGGCGATCGCCGCCGGCGCGGGCACGTCCATCGGCAGCTCGCCGACGCCCTTCGCCCCGAACGGGCCGCCCGCGTACGGGATCTCGACGATCTCGGTGTCGATCGTCGGCGCGTCCGCGGACGTCGGGATGATGTAGTTCGTGAGCTGGGCATTCCAGACGCGGCCGTCCTTCCAGCGCACCTCCTCGAGCAGCGCCCACCCGAGGCCCTGCAGCGTTCCGCCCTCGACCTGGCCGGCGACCAGCACCGGGTGCACGGCCTTGCCGACATCCTGCGCCGTCGTCACGTGCCGGACGAGCGTCTCGCCCGTGTCGAGGTCGACCTCGACCTCGACCGCGATCGCGGCGTACGAGAACACGCCGGACGCGTCGCCCGTGTAGGTCTCGTCGCTCCACTCGATCGTGGGCGGCTTGCGGTAGCGCTGCTCGACGCGCAGCGGCCCGCGCGTGGCGAGCCAGCGCCGGGCGACGCGCCGGAACTCGTGCTCGCCCGCGAGCGGGCGTTCGGCGTAGAGCTCGAGCTTCTGCTTCATCTGGCGCGCGCAGCCGTCGAGCAGCCCGCCCACGACCATGAGCGTGCGCGAGGCCACGGTGGGTCCGCTGTTGGGCACCGCGTCGGTGTCGGGCACGTGGATCACGACGCGCTCCGCCGGGATGCCGAGCACCTCGCCGACGATCTGCGAGAACACCGTGATCGTGCCCTGCCCGATCTCGGTGTTGGCGACGAGCACCCGCGGCCAGCCCTCGGGCGACAGGTCGAGCGCGGCCAGCGAGTCGAGCTTGACCTCGCCGCTGCCCGTGAAGCCGCTGCCGTGGTAGCAGAGCGCGAAGCCGAGGCCGAGCCGCGTGCGCCGCCCGTCCCTCGCGTAGCGCCCCGCGCGTTCGGCCGCGTCCGCGGCGGCGTTCTCGCGCTCGATGCGGGCGCGCGCCGCGGCCCAGCCGGCGCGTTTCGCGGTGCGCTCGAGCACGGCGAGCGCGCCGACGCTGTCGCGCAGCACCTGGCCGGTGGGCGTCACGTCGCCCACGTCGACGGCGTTGCGGCGCCGCAGCTCGACCGGGTCGAGGCCCAGCTCGGCGGCGACGCGGTCGAGGTGCGACTCGATCGCGAACATCGTCTGGGGCGCGCCGAAGCCGCGGAACGCGCCGTTGGGCGGCGTGTTCGTCGCCACCGCGCGCGCGAGGATGCGGGCCGCGGGCCAGCGGTACGGGCCGCCCGCGTGGATCGCGCCGCGCGAGAGCACGACGGGCGTCAGGGTCAGGTAGGCGCCGCCGTCCATGACGATGTCGGCGTCCAGCGCCACGAGCGTGCCGTCGCGCATGAGCCCGGTGCGCACCCGGATGCGCGCCGGGTGGCGCTTGGTCGTGGCGGCGATGTCCTCGGAGCGGTCGTACACGATCTTGACCGGCCGGCCGCTCTTCCACGCGAGCACGGCCGCGTGCGCCCCGATCACGGAGGGATACTCCTCCTTGCCGCCGAAGCCGCCGCCGGTCACCGTCTGCACGACGCGCACCTTCTCCGCCGGCAGGCCCATGATGCGCTGGAGCGCGCCGTGCACGTAGTACGGGCACTGGAGCGAGCCGCGCAGGTGGATGCCGCCGTCGGGCGTGCGCTCGGCCATCATGGCGTTGTTCTCGATGTAGAGCTGCTCCTGGTGGCCGCAGCGGTACTCGCCCTCGATCACGAGGTCGGCGCGCGCGAACGCCGCGTCGAGGTCGCCGCGCTCGATGCGGATCGTCTTGAAGACGTTGTCCTCGCCGCGCAGCAGCGCCTTGCGGGCCAGCGACTCGTCGATCGTCAGCACCGGCTCGAGCGGCTCGTAGCGGATGCGCACCGCGCGCGTCGCCGCCTCGGCCCGCTCGGGGTCCTCGTGCGCGAGCAGCAGGATGGGCTCGTCGCAGTGGTTGACGCGGTCCACGGCCAGCAGCGGCTGGTCGGCCTCGATCGTCGCGACGACGTTCTCCCCGGGCACGTCGCGGTGGTCGCACACGGTGACGCCCGTCCAGTCGAACGCGGGGTCCAGCTCGACCGACAGGATGCGCCCGCGCGCGATCGTCGAGCGCACCGTGCGCCCGTGCAGCACACCCGGGACCTTGAGGTCGTCGAGGTACAGGGCGCGCCCGGTGACCTTGTCCCACGCGTCGAACTTGGGGACGTTGACGCCGACGGACGCGGGCGGGGCGGGCATGACGCGGGGCCGGCGGGCCGTTGCGGGGGCGTG
>JBAIWU010000270.1:0-2205 GCA_037917155.1 Candidatus Eiseniibacteriota bacterium | reverse complement strand
CCGGTCAACGAGTGCAGCCGCTTGAGCACGAAGTACGTGCGATCCGAGACCCTCATGGTCCAATGCCTTTCGTCAGAGGTACGAGGACGGTCCGTCCGCACTATAGCAGAGGGTCCCCAAGCCGCATTGCGCCGTAGGGATACCCTCGCATCTGCACTATCATCGCGAGATCCCGGCCGCGCGCGGGCGTCCGGCCGCCAGCTCCGCTCCCCGCGGAGCGTGAATCTCCCGCGCATCGGGAGGCCCCCATGCGTCCGCCCCTGCGAGCGGCGATTCTCGCCGCGTGTCTCGTCGCGACCTGCGCGCACGTCGCGTCCGCGCAGTGGAGCACCAGCTCGATCGTCAACACGCCGGTCTGCGTCACCGGCACCAGCGCCTCGACCATGTATGGCACTCCTCCCGTGGTCCCCGATGGCGCGGGCGGATTCTTCGTCGTCTGGCAGGACAACCGCACGGGCACGCAACAGACCGCGGCCACGCACTTCAGCGCTTCCGGCGTGCCCGCGCCCGGGTGGCCCGCCAACGGCGTGCTCGTTGCACCGTACGACGCCGAGCAGCACTACCCGTCGATTGCGCCGGACGGTGCGGGCGGCATCTTCGCGACGTGGCTCGACATGCGCTTCGGCGGCACCGCCGAGGTCATGGTGCAGCGGATGACAGGCGACGGAGCCGTGGCCCCTGGATGGCCCGCGTCTGGCATGCGCGTCTCGCTCGACGGCTACAACGAGTACGAGCTGAGCATCGCGCCCGACGGGCTCACCGGCGCCTACGTGTGCTGGACGCGGATCTTCGCCATCGACGATTACGACGTCTACCTGCAGCACGTGGGCGCGGGCGGCGCGCTGTGGACGACGGCCGCGCCGGTGGATGCGAGGGGCGGCGTCCAGTGCTGGGCCGCGCTCGTGCCGGACGGCACGACGGGCGTGTTCGTGGCCTACTACGACGAGGCCTCGACGCCCCACCGGACGTGTGCGAAGCACTACCCGATCACGGGCGGCGCCTACCAGTGGGCCATCGACGACCTCTTCCCCACACACCCGAACAACGATTTCCAGTCACTGGCCGCCGCGGTCACCGGCGGCATGATCGTGGCGACCTACGATGCAGGCGGCAATGGCGACACGTGGGCGAGCATGGTCCGCTCGAACGGCTCGCTCGCGTGGGGGGTCGGGCACGCCATCGCGACCACCGCGGCCGACGAAAGGCCGAGCGGGATGATCCCCGACGGTGAGGGCGGCGTGTTCCTGGCCGTCGACTCGCCTTCGCAGGACGTACTGCACCATCTCGACGCGAACGGGTCCGAGCCGCCCGGCTGGCCAGCGTCGGTGGGGCCCGCCTTCCAGGCACGGCTGCTGCCCGACGGCACCGGTGGCCTGTACATGGTGGGCAACGAGAGCGCCGGCGACGTACTGGGGTGGCGCGTGACCGCGGGCGGCGCCCTGGCGCCGGGGTGGTCGTTCGTGGGCAAGGCCGTCGGGACGGCGTATGGGTTGCAGGATGCCGCGGGAGGGGTGAGCGACGGCGGCACCGGCGCGATCGCGGTCTTCTCCGACGCCCGCACCAACGTCTGGCAGGTCTACGCGCAGAACATCGACCGCTTCGCGCAGCTCGGCGACGAACCGGCCGCGACGCTCTCGACCGTGCGCGACATTCCGGGCGACCAGGGTGGCTGGGTCAAGCTGACCTGGTTCCCCAGCCGGCTCGACGACGGGGTCGGCTCCATGACCGACTACTGGATCTTCCGCGAGGTGCCGCCCTCGGGCCTGCGCGCCGCGCGGCGCGCGGGCGCCGCGTTCCTGGCGCAGGACGACGCGGAGGCCATCGCGCGCGCGATCGCCGCCGGCCGGCGCGTGCTCGTGACCGACGCGCAGGGCTACGCGTGGGAGTACGTCGGCAGCCAGCCCGCACATGCGGGCACCGCGTACAGCGCGGTGGTCGCGACCGCGCGCGACTCCATGCCCGGCTCCAACCCGCTCACGAGGTTCATGATCGAGACGCGGGGCGCGACCGCCGGCACGTTCTGGGATTCCGCGCCGGACAGCGGCTACTCGGTGGACAACCTCGTGCCGATGCCGCCCTCGCCGTTCACCGGCAACTACGCCGGCGGCACGACCGCCCTGCAATGGGGCGCCAACCACGAGAGCGACCTGGCGGGCTACCGGCTCTACCGCGGCAGCTCGACCGCGTTCACGCCGTCGCCAGCCA
>JBAIWU010000269.1:0-6650 GCA_037917155.1 Candidatus Eiseniibacteriota bacterium | reverse complement strand
TAGCCCAACGACCCGGCCCGCACGCTCGCGCGGCCGCGCCGCGCGCGCCCCCACGCGGCGCCGCGCGCGTTCGCCGCGGCGCGCGACGCGTTCGTCGTCCGGGGCGCGGGCCGCGTGGTGCGCGTCGGCGCGCGCATGGTATGCTGCGCATGACGAGTTGTTGGAAGCAGGACGCTTCGCTCGCGTCATGGGGCCCCGCCCGCGAGGACGGGGCCTCCTGCTTTTCCGCAACGTCCCCGTGCAGCGTGCACGGCGGCGACGCGGCGCGCTCCCGGGCGACGGATCGCCAACCGACGCATCGGCCGCCCTTTCGTCGCGCCCTCCGGCGAATCCCGGGAGCCGGACGCGGAACCCGCGCGCTCGCCGCCGTTTTCGCGCGCGCGCCCGCCGCGCCCGCGGACCGGGGCGCGCGGCCGGTGATTTGCTCATGCCCCTGTGGGCGGCCCGGCCGGCCGTTCCCCGATCCCGTTCGCATGACCGCGCGCCCCGGGCCCACGGAGGGAAGCCGCATGAGCCGTCCCGCACGCAAGCAGCCGCTGCAGGCGAAGCGCCCCGGCCGCGCCATGCGCGCGTCCGCGGAGGCCACCGTCCCGCGCGGGACCGGGCTCGAGCGACGGCTGCCACCTCCGCCGCTCGTGACGCCGGCGCTGCCCGCCGAGGTCGCGCGCCAGTCGCAGCGCGAGATGGACCGGCTCCGCCGGCTGCCCGCCGGAACGCCCGAGGCCGCGCAGGTCCGCACGTACCTGCACTGGCTCTGGTCGCTGCCCTGGGACGCCACGGTGCCCGAGGACGCGGACCTGCACCAGGTCGAGGCCGTGCTGGACCGCGAGCACCTCGGGCTGCCGAAGGCCAAGGAGCGCGTGCTCGAGTTCCTCGCCGTGCGCCGGCTCAAGCCGGACCTGCCCGGCCCGTCGCTGTGCCTGGTCGGCCCTCCCGGGACCGGCAAGTCGTCGCTGGGCGCCAGCGTCGCGCGCGCGCTGAACCGCCCGTTCGTGCGCATCAGCGTCTGGGGGACGACCGACGCGGCGGACCTCGTGGGCACGCCGCGGTCGGTGCCGGGCGCGCAGCCCGGCCGGATCGTGCGCGCGCTGCGCGACGCGGGGGCCCGGAATCCCGTCCTCATGATCGACGGCATCGACCGGCTCGCCGGCGAGGGCGGGCTCGCGGTGATGGAGGTGCTGCTCGAGCTGCTCGACCACGAGTCGAGCGCCCGCTTCACCGACCACTACCTCGGCCTGCCGATCGACATCTCGCACGCCGTGCTGCTGCTGTGCGCGAACCACCTCGAGCTGGTGCCCGACATGCTCCAGGAGCGGGTCGAGGTGCTCGAGGTCCACGGCTACAGCGAGGACGAGAAGATCGAGATCGCGCGCCGCTTCCTGCTGCCGCGCCAGCTCGGGGATCACGGCCTGTCCTCGCGCGATGTCGCGCTCTCCGACGACGCGTTGCGCGCCATGGTGCGCCACTACACGCTCGAGGCGGGCGTGCGGGGGCTGTCGCGCCAGCTCGCGATGGTGTGCCGCAAGGTCGCGCGCGCGCGCGCCACCGGCGACGCGCGCCGGCACACGGTCTCGCCGCGCCGGCTCGAGGAGTACCTCGGCGCGCGCGTCTACCAGCCCGAGATGGCGGGCAAGTCGGACGAGGTCGGCGTGGCCATGGGGCTGGCGTGGACCGCGGCGGGCGGCGAGATCCTCGTCGTCGAGGCGCTGCGCATGCCGGGCAGCGGCCGCGTGACGCTGACCGGCCAGCTCGGCGAGGTGATGAAGGAGTCGGTGCAGGCGGCGCACTCGTACGTGCGCTCGCGCGCCGACGTGCTCGACATCGACGCCGAGGCGTTCGCGCAGAACGACATCCACGTCCACTTCCCCGCGGGCGGCGTCCCCAAGGACGGCCCCTCGGCCGGCATCACGGTCGGGCTCGTGATCGCCTCGGTGCTCAGCGACCGGCCGCTCCGGCACGACGTGGCGATGACGGGCGAGGTGAGCCTGCGCGGCAAGGTGCTCGTGGTGGGCGGCCTGCGCGAGAAGGCGCTCGCCGCGTACCGCGCCGGCATCCGCACGCTGCTGTTCCCGGCCGCGAACCTCAAGGACGTCAGCGAGGTCCCCGAGGACGTGCGCGCGCGGCTCGAGATGGTGCCGGTGGAGACGATGGACGAGGTGTTCGACCTCGCGCTCTCGCACGTCATCGTGCCGCAGCGCTCCGGCGACAGCTTCGTGATCCCAGTCGAGGAGATGGCCCCGGAGGACGAGGAGGCGCCGTCGCTGACGCCGATGGGGCGCCGGGTCATCATCGTCGGCGACGAGGACGACGAGGGTCCGTGACGCCGCGCGGGGCTCAGGGCGCCTCGACGTCCTCGTCCCGCACGAGCCCGCCGCTCTCGAGCGCGGCGAGGTACTCCGCGATCAGCGCGCGCGCCTCGGCGGCTGCGGCCGCGGGCACGAGGATCTCGCCCCACGCGGTCGTGGACCAGTCGCGGCGGATGACGCCGTAGCCTGGCAGCGTGGCGCTGCGCAGCACGGTGGCGACGCCGTGGTGCTCGAGCATGCCGCACAGCAACGCGCCCGCCGCCGCGTCGGGCACGCGGTGCACGACGACGGGCTCGTCGCGCTCGATCGGCGGCTCGTCGACGAGCACCGCCAGGCAGCGCTTGCACGCGACGATCTCGGCCGGGTAGCCCGCGCCGCACTCGGGGCACCAGCGCCGGGCCCCGCTCACGCGCACACCCCCGCGGCGGCCGGTCGCTGCGGGCGTCTGCGGATCATGGGAAGCCTCCTCGCGGGTGGGCGGGATCGCCCGGGGGCACCCTAACGCCCGGCCCGGCGGCCCGCCAGCGGCGGCACGCCGATTGCCCATGGTGACGCGCCCCGCCGCTCCGGCCACCACCTCCCGAGGGTATCCACGTGCTCCGCTTCCCACTCCGCGACATCGCCGGCAGCCTTGCCGGCTCGCCCGACCTCGAGAGCGCGGTCACGGCCCTCCTGGGCTATCTCCGCGCGTTGCAGCCAGGTTGGCACCCCACGGTCGTGCTCTACGACGCCGAGCGCGAGCGCTTCGAGAAGGTCTACTCGTTGGAGCGCGGGCACCTGCGCCGTCGCGACGTGGCGATCACGCTGGACCAGCTCCCCGCCCGACTCGTGCGAAAATTCATCCGACCCAGTGCATTCTTCAATGGGGACGGCCGCCGGGCGCTGCTCGAGAAGCTCTTCCACACCAGCCCCGGGTACGTCCCGGACCGGTTCGAAGGGGCCCAGCTCGAGCCCCTTACGGCGATCCCGGGCTGGCAGTCCTGCACCTGCCTGCCGCTCAACGACCGCGACGAGCTGCTGGGCCTGATCGTGCTCGCCTGCGGGCGGCCGCAGGCCTTCGGCCCCGCCGTGACCGAGGCGCTGCAGCCGCTGCGCGGCCTGGCGTCGCTGGCCATCGCGCGCCGCCTGCACGCGACCGGGCGCGCGACGCCCGAGATGCGCGCCGCCGAGGAGGCCGCGCGCCGCACGGCGACCGCGCTCAACGGCCGCGTGCGCGAGCTCGAGCACGAGGTCGAGCGCCTGACCGCCGAGAACGAGTCGCGCGGCGCCACGCTGCAGGCGCTCATGCGCGAGGTCGAGCTCGTGCGCAGCCAGCACGCGGGCGGCGATGGCGAGCGTGCCCGCCTCGAGCGGCAGGCCGCGGCGCTGGAGGACCAGGTGGCCGCCGCGGGCGAGCACCTGAGCGACGCCTACGCGCAGCTCACCCAGCTCCAGTCCCGCATGGAGGACCTGGAGCACACCCTGGAGTTCGTGCGCGAGGCGTTCGACGTCATCGCCCACGACCCCGACGCGACCTCGGTGACCCGCCGCTTCGTGGCGTGGTTCAGCGAGCGGTTCCAGGCCGGGCGCTGCACGCTCATGCGCGTCGACGACCGGGACGGCGACCTGCGCATCCTCGCGCACCGCGGCCTCGACCCGGCGGTGGCGGCGCGCGTGCGGGTCGCGATGGGGCAGGGCGTCGCGGGCTGGGTGGCGAGCCACCAGCAGCCGGTGCTCATGCGCGAGCGCCGGGACGACGTGCCGGTGCGGCACACGGGGCTCGACCAGTACAACTCGGACTCCTTCATGTCGCTGCCGCTCGTGCACAACTCGCGCGTGGTGGGCGTCCTCAACCTGAGCAACAAGCGCGACGGCGAGCCGTTCGACGACCTCGACCTCGACCGCGCCCAGCTCGCGAGCCACGTCCTGGCATTGGCCCTCGGAGAGCGCGACCGTATGTCAGACCTGCGCGCGGCGGCCTGACCGCGGCGCGCAGGTCCCTGCCTCGACCGCGCGGCCGGTCTCTCAGGCCGCGCGGTCGAGCATTTCGGGCAGCGCGCGTCGCAGCTGGCCGAGCAGCGCGTCCAGCTTGACCGGCTTGGGCACGTAGTCGTCCATGCCGCACGCGAGGCAGGCCTCGCGGTCGCCCGCCATGACGTTCGCGGTCATCGCGACGATGCGCACGTGCCCGCCCTGCTCGACCTCCCGCGCCCGCACCGCGCGCGTCGCCTCGAAGCCGTCCATCTCGGGCATCTGGCAGTCCATGAACACGAGGTCGAACGGCTGGCCCGCGATGCGGTGCACGGCATCGGCGCCGTTGACCGCCACGGACGCGGTCGCGCCCAGCTTCTGCAGCATGCGCGTCGCCACCTTGCGGTTCACCTCGTTGTCGTCGACGAGCAGGATCGACAGCCCGGCGAACTCGCCCGCCGACGCCGAGGCCGCGACGACCTGCGCCTGCACGCTGGCCTGGCCCAGCAACCGCGACAGCACGCGCGCCAGCGTGCTCTCGCGCAACGGCCGCACGAGCCACAGCGTCGCGGGCCGCCCGGGCCCGATCTCGCGGGCCAGCTCGGCGGGCGCCGCGAGGCCGGAGGTCATGACCACGGCGCGACGGTCCGCGCCGGGGAGCGCGTGCATCCGCCGCGCCGCCTCCATGCCGTCGATGCCGGGCATGCGGTAGTCCACGAGCACGAGGTCGAAGCCGGACGCGTCGCCGGCGACGGCCGCGACCGCCTCCTCGCCGTTCGCCACCGCGACCGGGCGGGCGCCCCAGCCCCGCAGCGTCTCGGCCAGGATGCGGCGGTTGACCGGGTGGTCGTCCACCACGAGCACGCGCGCGTTCGCGAGGTCGCAGGGCGCCTCGGGCGGGTCGCCGTCCCCGTTCCCGGCGGGACGCAGGGGCAACTCGATCCAGAACTCGCTGCCGCGGCACGGCTCGCTCGTGACGTGGATCGAGCCGCCCATGAGCTGCGCAAGCTGGCGGCAGATCGTCAGCCCGAGCCCGGTGCCGCCGTACTTGCGCGTGGTCGAGCCGTCCCCCTGCGTGAAGCTCTCGAACACCGCGGCGAGCCGCTCGGGCGGGATGCCGATGCCGGTGTCGCGCACGCGCAGCTTGAGCGCCTGCCCCGGCCCCGGCGTCCCGATCGCCTCCGCGCCGAGCTCGATCTCGCCGTGCTCGGTGAACTTGATGGCGTTCGCCGCGAGATTGAGCAGGATCTGCCGCACGCGCGTGGGATCGCCCACGACGCGCCGGGGCAGCGCCGGCTCCACCGCGAGGACGAGCTCGAGCCCGCGGCCGCGCGCCCGGGGCGCGAGCAGCTCGGCGACGTCCTCGAACAGGGTGTGCAGGTCGAAGTCGACCTGCTCGATGTCCAGCTTGCCCGCCTCGATCTTCGAGAAGTCGAGGATGTCGTCGATGATCGACAGCAGCGTGTCGGCGCTGCCGTTGATCGTGCGCACGAAGTCCCGTTGATCCTCCGTGAGCGCGGTGCCGCCGAGGAGCTCGGCCATGCCCACGATGCCGTTGAGCGGCGTGCGGATCTCGTGGCTCATGTTGGCGAGGAACTCGCTCTTGGCCTGCGCGGCCTGCATCGCCTTGTCGCGCGCGTCGGCCAGCGCCACCGCCGCGCGCCTCTCGCCGGTGACGTCCTCGAACGTGACGACGAAGCCCGTCATCGCGCCCTTCTCGTCGCGCACGGCGTTGGCGCGCGAGTGCACCCAGCGCTGCTGGCCGTCGGGCGAGACGACGCGGAAGCGCTCGTCGAACTCGACGCCCGTGCAGACGTACTCGGTCCAGCGCTCCATCACGCGCTCGCGGTCGTCGGGATCGATCGACTCGGTCCAGCCGTCCCCCAGCGCGTCGAAGTCGGACAGGCCGGTGATCACCTGCCAGCGCGCGTTGCAGTACTCGCACATGCCGAACGCGTCCGTCTTGAGGATGCCCACGGGCGAGGCCGCGCTGAGCGAGCGGAAGTTCTCCTCGCTCTCGCGCATGCGCACCTCGGCGAAGCGCCGCTCGGTGATGTCGGTCAGGGAGCCGGACAGCCGGACCGCCCTCCCGGCGGCGTCGCGCTCCGTCGCGCCGCGGGCCCGGAACCAGCGGTGGTCGCCCTCCGGCGTGCGCAGGCGCAGGTCCATGTCGTACGCGCCCCGGCCGTCGCCGTCCGCGCGCGCGGCCCGGCGCCAGCGCTCGAGGTCCTCGGGGTGCAGGTGGTCCTCGAACCACGCGACCTGTCCGCGGAAGCCGCCCGGCTCGAGCCCGAGCCGCTCGCGGAAGCCGGGCGAGAGGAACACGCGCCGCGTGCGGAGGTCGTACTCCCAGACGGCGTCGTTCGAGCCCTGCAGCGCGAGCGTGAAGTGCCG
>JBAIWU010000268.1:0-1978 GCA_037917155.1 Candidatus Eiseniibacteriota bacterium | reverse complement strand
CCCCCGCGACCGCGGCCCAGTCGCGCGAGGCGAAGAACGAGGCGGCCAGCCCGGCGCAGGGGCCGGACGAGCGGTGGAAGAACTCGAGCACGGTGAAGCGCACGCGCTCGAGCGGATCGCCGAGGGCATCGGGCGGCGAGGGGTCCCGGCCGGCCGGGACGTCGCCGGCACCCTCGAGGGGTCGGAAGCGCGCGCGCCACCTGCGCTGCGCCCGCAGCCAGTCGCGCGCCGCGCGATCGGCCGCGACGTTCGCGAGGCCGTGCGGGTTGGCGATCCCGGTTCGCCGGCTCGCGCGCAGCAGGCGGACCATCGCGAGCTGGACGATGTCCTCGAGGTCGTCGCGGGGCACCGTGCCGAGGCGCGCCCGGGCGCGCTCGGCGGCGAGGGCGCGCAACTCGTCCCAGGGCAGCGAGGCGTCGAGCCGCGCGGGATCGGTTTCAGGGGCCATCGATCGGGGCGCGTGGGGAGCACGGACAGTGGATGCGTCGCGCTCGCCCGGAGCGGGGGATCCCCGGAGCGCGATCGGCGGGCGGCGTGGGGTCGTGACGTTCGCCAGTGCATCACCTTACCCTCGCGGATCCGGAATCTCAACGCGTGCGGGCCCCGGCCGCGGCCGAGGCGTGGTCGCGGAGTATGTCGACGCAACGGCACGGCCGTGACCGGCGCGTGGTCACACGCGGCGGCCCGCGGCGACATTCCCTGCGGCGGCCGACCGTGCATCGCGAGTTTTCGGGGGAAGCTCACCGAGGCCTGCGCCCCCGTGCGAATCCCCGCCGGCTTCCGGCGGGATCGCCGTGACGCGACCGCGGGATGCCCGGCGGCCGCCAAGCCCGCCCGATCTCAGCGCCAGTCGCCCGCGGCGATGAACGGCGCCCAGCGCGACGGCACGAGCGGCTCGCCGCGCCGGCGGCACTCCGCCAGCTCCGCGAGCGAGGCCTCCATCACCGCGTGCGCGGTGTCGCGCCCGCCGCGCACGCGCGCCGTGTACAGCGCGCGCATCCAGCGCCTCGAGGCGTCGTCGCCCACGCGCCAGAGTCCCAGCACCAGCGTACGCGCGCCGGCGACCTCGACGGCCCGCCGCAGGCCGAGCACGCCCTCGCCGTCGGCCGGCTCGCCCAGGCCCGAGTGACACGCCGAGAGCACCACCCACGACGTGCGCGTCAGGTCGAGCGACGCGATCTCCTCGGCCGTCAGGATGCCGTCCTCGCTCCCCGCGCCGCGGCCGCGCCGGTTCGCGCCCGCGAGCGCGACGCCCGAGCGCAGCAGCGGACTGGAGGAGATCTCCGCGGGCACGTCCTGCCTCGGTGCGCAGCCGCGGTCGAGGTAGAAGCCGTGCGTCGCCAGGTGCACGATCGCGCTGCGCGGGGCGTCGCGCTTGAACGCGGCCTCGCTGGCGGCGGCGCCGGAGAGCACGCGCGGCGCCGGGCCCGGCACCGCGGCGAGCAGGCGCGCGACCTCGTCCGATTCACGGCCGGTCCCGGGCAGCGGCTCGAAGCGCAGCCCGGCGAAGTCCTCGCACGCGGGCGTGGGCCCGCGCCAGGCCGCGACCGGGCCGCCGCCGGCCCCGGCGTCCACGGCCTCGCCGTCGTAGTCGATTCCGCCCATGACGAGCGCGCCCCCGCCCGCGGGCGCGGCCGCAGGCTCGACGGCGTCGCGCTCGGCCGAGAGGTAGAAGAACGGCCGGCCGCGCTCGAGCATGAAGCGCCCCGGCGCGTGCGGGTCGGGCAGCGCCGCGAGGTCGACGAGCTGCAGGCGGCCATCGGGCACGACCAGCACGAGGCGCGCGTCGCCCACCGTGGCCGCGAGCGGATCCCAGACGAGCCGCCTCAGCGCGGCGCCGGCGCGCGTCCATGCCTGGCGCGCGCCGGCGGTCCCGGCGCGGGGCGCCTCGACCGCCGCGCGCCAGCGCGCGACGGCCGCGTCCACGCGGGCCGCGTCGCCGATGGGCGCCGCGCGCACCGTGCCGCCGTCCGGCGAC
>JBAIWU010000267.1:0-15768 GCA_037917155.1 Candidatus Eiseniibacteriota bacterium | reverse complement strand
CGCCGCGGCGCCCGGCGCCGCGGCGGGCGAGGCCGAGGAGCTCGAGCAGGACGAGCAGGACTTCGACGTCGAGGCCGTCCCGCCCGGAGAGCCGCCCGCGCTGGCCGACGTCGAGGCGGAGGACGAGCTGCTCGAGCCCGGGGAGGTGGACGAGGAGGACGTCGTGGACGACCTCGACGAAACCGCCGACGACGAGATCGACGACGAGGCGGACGACGACACGCCGCACCCGCCGGCCGGACCGGGCCGCGTCCACGAGGAGCTGCACGTGGACCCCTTCGCCGTCTCGGGCGAGGCGCGCGGGCCCGAGGATGCGCAGCGGGCTGAGCGCGAGCGGGCCGAGGAGGCGCGCCGCGTCCGGGAGATGGAGCGCGCCATGGAGAACTTCGGCCAGCGCCCGCCGGGGGCCTACGGCCGCCGCGGGCGCCGCGGGCGCTGACGGCGCGAGCCCGGGCGGGCGGCCCTCGGGCGAAAACGACGAGGCGGGGAGCTCACGCTCCCCGCCCCAAAACTGCCGCCACGTACGATCAGGACAGGCCCCTCGGAATTTCCGTGCCCTTTCTCGACAGTGGCGACAGACCCTTCGCGCCGGCAACCGGCGCCTGTCGCTCTCGGGTCGGCCCGCCGCACCGCCGCGGGCGTCTCCTGACGGGACCTGTGGCAAGGCGCGGGCCAATCCGATCTCGCTGCGGAGCGAATCTGTATCGGGCATAGGCGCAGAAAGTTGCGGATGCCGCCCGGGCGCCGCTCGGCGGCCAGCGGGCCAGCGGGTGACGAGCCGGTGCGACCGGATGTCGCAAGCGCGCTGCGCGCCCAAGTCCTAACTCGCGTCGCGCCTGCGCCATCCCGCGGCTGCGACGAAACGGACGCGGACGCGACAGGTTGTCGCATCAGCCCCCGATCGTCTTCCGCCGGATCGCCATGCGCTGCAGCGTGCGGCGCGTGACCCCGAGGATGCGCGCCGCCTGGCTGATGTTGCCGTCGGTATGCGCCAGCACCTCGCGGATGTAGGCGTCCATCTTCTCGCGCAGCGGCAGGAACACCGGCGGGGCGCTGGTCGAGACCGGCCGCTCGGAGCCACCGAGCGCCTCGCCGACCATGAGGTGGTCGGGCGTGATCACGGCGTCGTCGCAGAACTGGATCGCGCGCTGCGTGACGTTCTCGAGCTCGCGCACGTTGCCGGGCCAGTTGTGCCGCACGAGCACCTCGAGCGCCTCGGCCGTCAGCCGCGGCGCGGGCTTGCCGGCGCGGGCGGCGAAGCGGGCGAGGAAGTACTCGGCCAGCTCCGGGATGTCCTCGCGCCGATCGCGCAGGGGCGGCAGGGCGATCTGGACCACGTTGATGCGGTAGTACAGGTCCTCGCGGAAGCGCCCCTCCAGCACCAGCCGGGGCAGGTCCTGGTTGGTCGCCGAGACGAGCCGGATGTCGACGCTGACCTCGTCGCTGCTGCCGACGGGCTTGATCTTGCGCTCCTGGATCGCGCGCACGAGCTTGACCTGGATGCCCGGGTCGAGGTCGCCGATCTCGTCGAGGAAGAGCGTGCCGCCGTGGGCCTGCTCGAAGAGGCCCTTGCGGTCCTCGCGCGCGTCCGTGAACGCGCCGCGCCTGTGCCCGAAGAACTCGCTCTCGACGACACCGGCGGCGATGGCCGCGACGTTGACCGGGATGAACGGCCGCTGGGCCCGCACGCTCTTCTCGTGCAACGCCCTCGCCACCCGCTCCTTGCCGGTGCCGTGCTCGCCCAGGATGAGCACGTTGGCGTCGCCGCGGGCCGCGCGCGCCACGCGCTTGAAGGCGTCCAGCATGAGCGGCGAGTGGCCGATGATATCGGTGAACGCCGTCGGCGCCGGCTCGATGCGCGCGCTCGCGATCTCGCGCGCGATGAGCCGCTTGTGCTCGATGGCCCGCTTGAGGAGCTGGCCGAGCACGTCGTTGCGGACGGGCTTGCTGAGGTAGTCGTAGGCGCCGGCGTCCATCGCCTCCATGGCGGCGGTCACCGTGGCCTCGCCCGTGATGAGGATCACGGGGATGTTCGGGGAGCGTTCCTTGACCTGGCGGAGCAGGTCGAACCCGCCGAGCGCTCCCATCTTCACGTCGGAGAGCACCGCGTCGAACGGTTGCTCATCGAACAGCCGGAGGGCGTCGACGACGCTGTGGCTGGTGACGGCCTGGTGACCGTTCTTCTGGACCATGGTCGCGAGCGTCCGCGCCACGATCTCCTTGTCGTCCACGACGAGGACCCGGGTTTCGTTCATCGGAGGAGGGTTCGGTCGATCCATGGGGCCGGTGCCTGAGGATTACCACGGTGGGTCGGCTGGGACCAGACGGCGGGCGGCCCTCGAAATCATGGCCCTCCCGGCGACCCCCATGCTACGCTTTCCGCTCATGACGCACCCTCTCTACGCCCTGTGCCTCGCCGCGGCCCTGCTGGCGCCCGGCCCGGCGCGGGCGGCGGGGAACGACGACGGCCGCTACCGCAGCGACGAGGCCCTCCGGCACTACGTCGCGGGCCGCTGGCTCGAGGAGATCGGGGACCTCGAGGGCGCGGGCGCCGAGCTGGCGCGCGCCGTCGCGCTCGATCCCGATGCGGTCTCGATCCAGGTGGAGGCGAGCTACGTGGCCGCGCGCGCCGGCGAGCCGCAGCACGCGCTCGAGCTGGCTCGCGGCGCGGTCGGGCGCGAACCCGGCAACGCCCGCGCGCTCTGGCTCGAGGGCGCGGCGCTCGTGAGCCTGTCGCGGCCGCAGGAGGCGCTGGCGCCGCTGCGGCTCTCGACAGCGGCGGATCCCGGGAACGCCGAGTGCTGGCGCACGCTCGCGCACGCGGCCGAGACGCTCGACCTGGTCGAGCTCGA
Source organism: Candidatus Eiseniibacteriota bacterium (assembly GCA_037917155.1). GTDB lineage: Bacteria > Eisenbacteria > RBG-16-71-46 > RBG-16-71-46 > RBG-16-71-46 > CAIXRL01. The sequence goes on along the minus strand of JBAIWU010000267.1, from coordinate 12,916 downwards.
GGACAGCTGCTACACGCGGCTCGTCGACCTCGACGACGCCGACGGCGAGAGCTGGTTCCAGCTCGCGACCACGCGGGCGCGGCTCGGCCGTTACGCGGCCGCCGACAGCGCGCTCACCGAGGCGCTCGACGACAACCCGGCGCGCCCGGGCGGGCTCTTCCTGCGCGGCTGGCTGCGCGAGCGCCTCGGCAAGCCCGACGACGCCATCGCGCTCTACCAGGCGCACCTCGAGTCGCACCCGGACGACGCCACCACGCGCCGGCGGCTCGTGGGCCTGCTCGCGCGCCAGGGACGCGTGCCGGAGGCCCTCGAGCAGGCGCGGCGCGTCAGCGCAGCGGCGCCCCGGGACGCGGGCGCGCTGCAGGTCCTCGCCGATCTCGAGTTCCGCGACAAGCGGCCGGAGGACGGGCTGCGCACGCTGGACCGCATGCGCGCGCTGGCGCCGGACGACCCGGATCCGGTCGGGCGCAGCGCCGAGGTGATGGTCCGCTTCCAGCGCCAGCGCGAGGCCGTCGCGCTCGCCGATCGCTGGTCCGCCGCGCACGCGGGCGACAACCGCGGCACGATGCTGCGCGCCTGGGTTCGCGGCCAGGCCGGCCAGCCGGATTCGGCCGTCGCGTTCGCGCGCGTGGCCGTGGCCGCCGAGCCCGACTCCGAGGCGCCGCGCCGGATGCTCGCGCGGCTGCTGCGCGAGACGAAGCACTGGGGCGACGCGATCACGGAGATCGACCGGCTGCGTGCGATGGCGCCCGACGATCCCTCGCTGCTGCTGGACCTGGGCTTCTGCCGCGAGCAGTCGGGCGACGTGACCGGGGCGATCGCCGCGGGGCGCCAGGCGGTGACCATGGCCCCGGACGCGCCGTCGGTGCTCAACTTCCTCGGCTACATGCTGGCGGACCACGCCCGGGACCTGCCCGAGGCCGAGCGGCTCATCCGCCGGGCCGTCGAGCAGGAGCCGGACAACGGCGCCTACGTCGACTCGATGGGCTGGCTGCTGTTCCGCGAGGGGGCTCTCGACAGCGCCCGGGTCCAGCTCGAGCGGGCGCTCGTCCTGACCGGGGGCGACCCGGTCATCCACGAGCACCTCGGCGACGTCTACCGGGAGCTCAAGCTCTTCGACCTGGCCCGCCAGCAGTACCGGGAGAGCCTGGCCGGGGACGCCGGCAACGCCCGGGTCCGCTCGAAGCTCGAGGGCGTCCACTGAGCGCCCCGGGGGCCTGCCGGGACGCCCCGCGAGGGCGGGAACCCGCGGCCGGTTTCGGGGTATCAAGCCCAGGTGAGGTCCGCATTGGCCCCTGATCGAGAGCCGCAGCCACCCCAGGTCGTGAGCCTTTCCGACGAGGACCTCATGGCCCGGGTGGCCGAGGACGACGAGCGCTCGTACACCGAGCTGGTCCGGCGCTACCAGGGGCGCGTGACGAACCTCATCAGCCGGGTCCTCAACGACCGCAACGGGTCGGACGACCTGGCGCAGGAGGTGTTCGTCCGGGTCTTCGTGCACCGCCGCAATTACCGGCGCGGCTCGAAGCTCTCGACGTGGGTGTTCACGATCGCGGCCAACCTGGCCAAGAACGAGATCCGCCGGCGCGTGCGGCGGCGGAACTGGTTCTCGCTCGACGCGCTGACGGAGGTGCTCAACGACAGCCTGCCGCAACTCGCCGACCCGGCCGAGGGCCGCGAGTCGGGGCTGGAGCGCGAGCAGCTCCAGGGCGAGGTCGGCCGCGCGATCGCGACGGTGCCGGAGAAGTACCGGCTGGCGCTGGTGTTGAGGGACATCGAAGGGTTGCCCTACGAGGAGATCGCCGAGGTGCTCGGCGTTCCGGGCGGTACGGTGCGATCGCGCATCAACCGGGCCCGGGGCATGCTGAAGCGCAAACTCCAACCGCTACTCCGCAAGCAGGAGCGTGCATGAGTCGCTGTGGCCGGGCCCGGCAGTTGTTCGGGCCGTACTGGGATGACGAGACCACCCGCGCGGAGCGCGAGTGGCTGGACGCCCACTTCGCCCGGTGCGCGAGCTGTCGCGCCGAGTACGAGGCGCTGGCGCAGACGCTGTCCGCCGTGGCCTCGCTGCCGCGGGCCGAGGCAGCGCCCGAGCTCGCGCAGCGTGCCCTGGCCGCCGCGAAGCGCGCGGCCGCCGTGCCGGACGTGGTGTTCGTGCGCGAGGCGCGGCCCTGGGTGCCGGCGACGGTCGCGGTGGCGGCGACGCTGCTCGTGGTCGCGGCGCTCGCGCCGCTGCTGCTGCGCGGGCACGGCGCGGGCCCGGTGGCGCGCTCGTCCGCACCCGTGGCCGAGCCGCGCCTCGTCGCGGTCGCGACGCCCTCCGCGCACGCGCCCGCGGCTCCGGCGGCCGGCGCGGTCGCGACCATCTCGGACAGCCTCTTCGACCACAGCGAGGACGTCGACTTCGTGCTGGACCCGGTCACGCTTCATCGCGGACGGGCGCACACCGCCTCCCGGCTGCCGAGGGGCGTGCAGGGAGAGCAGGCCGTCATCACCTTCTAGGGGGCCGACCGGGAACATCGTGCCTCACGCGCTTCGCGATCGCGCTTCGCTCCGTCGGTCGCGGGCCTGCCGGGCTCCGGCGCGCCCGCGATTCGCGCTGCCCGCGCTCGCGCTCGCCGCGCTCCTCGCGGCCCTCGTGCCGGCCGCGCCGCGGGCGCAGGGCACGCTGTCGGCGATCGAGGCCGACGTCGACCAGATCGCGCGGCAGGCGCGCCCGAGCCTCGTGACGGTCATCGCCCAGCGCATGGTCGTCACGCACAAGCGCGCGGGCGACGCCGGCGAGAAGCGGCCGCACAGCCGCGTCGGCTCCGGCGTCGCGGTCGCGCGCAGCGAGGTCCTGACCACCGCGAGCGTCGTCCTGGGCGCCGAGAAGCTGGTCGTCATCACGGACAACGGCCTGCAGGTCGAGGCGCGACTCGCGGGGCTCGATCCCATCCACAACGTCGCGCTCCTCGACGTGGACGGGCTCGAGCTGCCCCCGCTCCGCTTCGCGCAGCGCCAGGCGCAGCCGGGCGACTGGGTGATCGCGCTGGGCAGCTCGTACCGCGCCGCGCCCACGCAGTCGGTCGGGAACATCTCGTACCGCTATCGCGAGCCGCACACGAGCCTGCTCCAGCTCACGAACCCGGTGTACCCGGGCAACAGCGGCGGCGCTGCGCTCAACTCGCACGGCGAGCTGATCGGCCTCGTGCAGGGCGAGCTCGGCGCGCCCGAGGGCCCCGACGCGAGCACGGAGGACACGCACCGGCCCGCGGGCATGAGCTTCGTGCTGCCGGCCGAGGACATCCTGCCCGTGTACGAGAGCCTGCGCCGCGACGGCCGCGCGCACCTCGGCTACATGGGCGTCTCGACGCGCGCCAGCTGGATCGACAGCGAGAGCGAGCCGGGCGAGCGCGTCGCGCTCGGCGCGCTGGTCGAGATGATCCAGCCCGGCGGCCCCGCGGCCCAACTCGGGCTGCGCAAGGGCGACCTCATCGTCGCGTACGAGGGCGAGCGCGTGGAGTACCCCGAGCAGCTCGCGCGCTGGGTCGCGGCCACCGCGCCCGGCACGGTCGTGTCGGTCGTTTGGGCGCGCGACGAGATGCGGCACTCGGGTCGCGTCGCGTTGCGCGAGTCGCCGACGCCGATCCCGTCGTGGATGCAGGTCGGCCTCACCGGCTCGGGCGCGCCGGCGGCGACCCCGCCGACGACGCCGAAGATCGCGGACCTGCAGGCCCGCATCCGCGAGCTCAACCGCCAGATCGACCGGCTGCGGGGGATGCAGGACTCGGCGCGGTGATGGTGTAACCTGCCGGCGTGCCCGCCGACCTGCTGCTCGACTACCCCGGCCATCCCGTTCGTACACGCGTCCGGATCGCGCCCGGCGCGCTCGAGGGCCTCGGCGCCTTCGTCTGCGACCTGACCGGCGCCGGTCGCGTCGCGCTCGTGACCGACCGCCGCGTGGCAGCCCTGTGGGGCGACCGTGCGGCCCGGGCGCTGCGCCGCGCGCGCGTCGCGGTCGTGCCGCTCGTCGTGGCGGCCGGCGAGCCCTCGAAGCGCCCCGAGGTGCTCGTGCGCCTCTGGCGCGGGCTCGCGTCGGCCGGCCTCGGCCGGACCGACGCGGTCGTGGCGCTGGGCGGCGGGGTCGTCGGCGACCTCGCGGGCTTCGCGGCGGCTTCCTGGCTGCGCGGCGTGCCGTGGGTGGGGGTGCCCACGACCGTGGTCGCACAGGTGGACAGCAGCATCGGCGGCAAGACCGGGGTCGACCTGCCCGAGGGCAAGAACCTGGTCGGCGCGTTCCACCAACCGGCCGGCGTGCTGGTCGACCCCGGCACGCTGGCGACCCTGCCCGCCCGCCACGTGCGCGCCGGTCTCGCGGAGGTGCTCAAGAAGGGCTTCGCCGTGGACGCGGCGCTGTTCGCGTGGTGTGAGCGGAACGCCGACGCGCTCGCAGCGCGGGAGCCGCGCGCGCTCGCGGGCGCCGTCGCCCGCGCGGTCCGCGTCAAGGCGCGCGTCGTGCGGGCGGACGAGCGCGAGCGCGAGGGCGGCGGCCGCACGGCGCTCAACTTCGGCCACACGCTCGGGCACGCGATCGAGGCGGCGCTCGGCTACCGGGGCCTGCTGCACGGCGAGGCCGTCGCGATCGGCATGCGCGCGGCAGCCGAGCTGAGCGTCGCGGTCGCCGGCCTGCCCGTGGGGGACCGCGTGCGCCTCGAGGCCATGCTCGACCACCTCGGGCTCCCGATCCGCATGCCGCCCACGCCGTTGCGCGCCCTGTTCGCGGCGATGGCGCGCGACAAGAAGCGCGCGCGCGGCCAAGTCCGCTGGGTGTTGACGCCCCACATGGGCGATGCTAGCGTGCCGCGCGCTGTTCCGAACCCGCTCGTGCGTGCCGCGTTGCTGCACGCGGGCGCGCGCGGTTAGGCCCTTTCAGGGGGGAGCGGCCCACGTGCGCATCCTGCTGCTGAACGGACCCAACCTGCACGCGCTCGGCACCCGCGAGCCCGAAGTGTACGGTCGCGACACGCTGGCGGACGTCGAGGAACGCCTCCGGGCGCTCGGCCGGGAGCTCGGCTGCGAGGTCGAGTCCCTGCAGAGCGATCACGAGGGGGTCCTCATCGACGCGCTGTACCAGGCGCGCGGCCGCGTCCACGGAGTCGTGCTCAACCCGGGCGGCCTCACCCACACGAGCGTCGCGCTCCGCGACGCGGTCAAGGGGGCCGCGATCCCGACGGTCGAGGTGCACGTGTCCAATCCGCACTCGCGGGAGTCCTTCCGCCACCGGAGCCTGCTCGCCGGCGTCGTGCTCGGCAGCGTGCAGGGCTTCGGCGTCGAGGGCTATGCGCTCGCCCTGCGCGGCCTCGTCGCGCACCTATCCCATGCCCAGGCCACGTAAGCCCGCGCGGCGCAACCCGCCGGCGCCCGCCGCCCCGGCCGGCAACTCCGCGGCCGGCTTCGAGTTGGCCGAGCTGCGCCAGCTCATCCGGCTGGTCCAGCGCACTGGCATCGGCGAGCTCGAGCTCAGCTCCGGAGGCCGCTCGGTCCGCATCGCCGCCACGGCGCCGGGCGCGGTACCGGTTGCGACGGCAGGAGTTGCCCCGGCCCAGGCCCCGGCGCTGCCCGCGGAGGCCGCCCCGGCGGCCCCGGCGCCCGGAGCGGCCCCGGCGACCACCCCGAGCCACCTGAAGGCGATCACCTCGCCCATGGTCGGAACGTTCTACAGGGCACCCGCCCCGGATGCCGATCCATTCGTCGAGACCGGCGACACGGTCGAGGTCGGCCAGACGGTCTGCATCATCGAAGCGATGAAGCTGATGAACGAGATCGAGGCCGAGTTCAAGGGGCGGGTCGTGCAGGTGCTCGTGGAGAACGCGCAGCCCGTGGAGTTCGGGCAGAAGCTGTTCCTCGTCGAGCCGGCCTGACCCCGCACATGCGCGACGAACGCCGTGGCGTGCCGCGCGACGCGAGGACCACATGAACATCCGTAGCGTGCTCGAGAAGATGATCGCGGCCCGCGCGAGCGACCTCCACCTCAAGGCGGGGACGCCCCCCGTCGTGCGCGTGGACGGCGTGCTCTACACGCTCGACGAGCCGCCGCCGACGGCAGCCGAGCTGCGCGAGGTGGGCAACCAGCTGCTGAACGAGGACCAGCGCGCGTGGTTCGGCTCGCACAACGAGATCGACTTCGCGTTCGGCGTCTCGGGTCTCGCGCGCTTCCGCGCGAACATCTTCATGCAGCGCGGCACGCCCGCGCTGGCGCTGCGCCACGTGCCGGTCGAGGTCCCCACGTTCGAGGACCTCGGGCTGCCGCCGGTCGTGCGCGACCTGGCGTTCTCGCCGCGCGGCCTCGTGCTCGTGACCGGGCGCACCGGCTCGGGCAAGTCGACCACGCTCGCGGCGATGATCGACACCATCAACCGCACCACGACGCGCAACGTGATCACGGTCGAGGACCCGATCGAGTTCCTGCACCGCGACCGGCTGTCCTTCATCCACCAGCGCGAGGTGGGCCTCGACACCCAGTCGTTCCACGAGGGCCTGCGCTACGTCCTGCGGCAGGACCCTGACATCATCCTCATCGGCGAGATCCGCAACCTCGAGACCATGAGCACGGCGCTCATGGCCGCGGACACGGGCCACCTCGTCATGTCGACGCTGCACACCACGGACGTCGTGCAGAGCGTCCAGCGCATCATCTCGTTCTACCCGCCGCACCAGCACGACGAGATCCGCATGTCGCTGGCGGCCAACCTGCGCGCGGTGATCTCGCAGCGCCTGATCCCGAGGCGGGACGGCGCGGGACGCGTGCCCTCGTGCGAGGTCATGGTGAGCACGCCGACCGTGCGCGAGTACATCCTCAACGCCGACAAGCTGCCGCTGCTGCACTCCGTGGTGGCCGAGGGCGTCACGCAGTACGGCATGCAGACCTTCGACCAGTCGGTGCTCGCGCTGCTGCGCGAGGGCCTCATCACCGAGGACGAGGCGCTCCGGAACTGCAACAACCCGAACGAACTCAGCCTCAAGCTCAAGGGCATCTCCGCGACGAGCGACCGCATGTGGCAGCCCGTCGACGCGGCCACGGGCGGCGACCGCCCGGTGCCGGGCGGGCTGTCGAAGCCGGACGGGGCGCAGGCCGCGACGCCGGCGCCGTCGGGCGGCCCGAAGCCCGAGTGGATGAGCCGCGAGTAGGGAATCCCCGGAGGCCGGCCTCCCGACATGTTCAAGAAGGTCCTCATCGCCAATCGCGGCGAGATCGCGCTGCGCGTGATCCGTGCCTGCCGCGAGCTCGAGATCGCCACGGTCGCCGTCTTCAGCGAGGCCGACCGCGACTGCCTGCACGTGCGGCTCGCCGACGAATCCGTGTGCATCGGCCCGCCCGCGCCGGCGCAGTCGCACAACCACGTCGCCCGCCTGATCTCGGCCGCCGAGGTGACCGGGGCCGACGCCATCCATCCCGGCTACGGATTCCTCTCCGAGAACGCGCACTTCGTCGACGTCTGCGAGTCGTGCGGCTTCACGTTCATCGGCCCGACGGCCGAGATGATCCGCCGCATGGGCGACAAGGCCGAGGCCAAGCGCACGATGAAGGCGGCCGGGCTGCCACTCGTGCCCGGCAGCGAAGGCGTGCTCGCCGGCGTCGACGAGGCGCTCTCGCTCGCGCGCGAGATCGGCTACCCGGTGATCATCAAGGCCTCCGCCGGCGGCGGCGGACGCGGCATGCGCATCGCGTGGGACGAGCGCCAGCTCAAGGCCAGCTTCGGCATCGCGCAGGCGGAGGCGGGCGCGGCGTTCAACAACGACGCCGTCTACCTCGAGAAGTACATCGTCAAGCCGCGACACATCGAGTTCCAGCTCTTCGGCGACGGCGCGGGCTCGGTCGTGCACCTCGGCGAGCGCGAGTGCTCGGTGCAGCGCAACCACCAGAAGCTCATCGAGGAGGCGCCCAGCTCGGTGCTCGGCCCCGAGCAGCGGCGGGCCATGGGCGAGCTGGCGGCGCGCGGCGCGGCCTCGATCGGCTACCGCAACGCGGGCACCATGGAGTTCCTGTTCGACGAGCACGGGGCGTTCTACTTCATGGAGATGAACACGCGCATCCAGGTCGAGCACCCGGTGACCGAGGAGGTCACGGGCATCGACCTCGTCAAGGAGCAGATCCTCGTCGCGGCGGGCGAGCCGATGTCGTTCTCGCAGTCCGGGGTGGAGTGGAGCGGCCACGCGATCGAGTGCCGCATCAACGCCGAGGACTTCGAGCACGGCTTCCGGCCGAGCCCCGGGCAGGTCACGTACTGGTACAAGCCCGGCGGCCCGGGCCTGCGCGTCGACAGCCACGTGTACGGGGGCTACTCCGTGCCGCCGTACTATGACTCCATGATCGGCAAGCTCATCGCGCACGGGAAGACGCGCGCCGAGGCCATCCGGCGCATGGAGATCGCGCTGGAGGAGATGATCGTGGACGGCATCAAGACCACGATCCCGTTCCACCGCCTCGCGATGAGCCACCCCCGGTTCCGGGACGGCGACCTCGACACGCGGTTCGTGGACCGCCTGCTCGAGGAACGGGAGGCCGCGAGCGCGAAGGGCGCGTGAGCCGCGGCGCGCGCATCGTCGTCGAGCTCGTTCCCGGGGCCGCGCGCCCCGGCCGGGGCGCGGACGCCGGCTGGACGGGCGTGGCGATCGACGTGCTGCGCGCCACCTCGACGCTGGCCGTCGCGCGCGGGAACGGGGCCGCGCGCATCGTGCCGTTCGCGGACACGCGGGACGCGATCCGGTTCCGCGACGCGAACCCCGGCGCGCTGGCGTGCGGCGAGCGCGGCGGGCGGATCGTGCCGGGCTTCGACCTCGGCAACTCGCCCTCGGAGTACGGGGCGGCGCGCGTCGCCGGCCGGACGCTGGCGTTCGCCTCGACGAACGGCTCGCGCGCGATGCTCGCGCTTGCCGGCTGCGAGGACCGCTGGCTCGGCTCGTACGTCTGCGCCGCGGCCGTGCTCGAGGCGCTGCGCGGCGCGGAGCGCATCCGCATCGCCTGCGCGGGCAAGGAGGGAGCGTTCGCGCTCGAGGACGCGACGTGCGCCGGCTGGTTCGTGTCGCGGCTCGTCGCGCAGGGCGCCGAGGCGGCGAACGACGCGGCGCACTTCTGCGCCGCGATCGCGCCGCGCGACGCCGGCGAGGTCCGCACGCTCGTCGAGGGCTGCGACCACGCGCGCGTGCTGTGCGCGCTGGGGCCGGAGTACGCGGCCGACGTGCGCTTCTGCGCCACGCTCGACGCGCTGGCCGAGGCGCACGGATTCTGATCGGGCGTCGCGCCGGTCGGCCCCGGTGGCCGAAACGCAGCCCGGGCATCCCGGCGGGGTGATCCGCTCGCGGCCGTTCCCGATCCCGGACCCGTGACCCGATCGGGGCGGCCCCGTTCGTCTCAGCCGGAGACGCCTTCCAGCGCGGCGAACGCCGCCAGCACGAGAAGGCCCATGAGCACCTCGCACCCGAGCATCGCGGCGCCGGGAGGGCCCTGCAGCCCGAGGCCGGCGTAGCCGTACCAGCGCGCGCGATTCTCGTAGCGGAACACCCCGTCGGGATCCAGCTTGCCGTCGCCGGCCGTGCGGAAGCGGAACGCGCCGGCCTCGACGTAGGCCACCGGCGCGGGCGCGTAACGCGCCTCGAGCAGGAGGTCGACGCCGGAGTTGCCGTTCTCGATCGCCAGCGAGCTCGCGCGGAGGTCGAGGGCCTGCTCCTTCGGGAGCCAGGCCCGGACGCGCGCGGTGGGCAGCAGGCGCAGGTGGCCGCGGGCGTGCCGCGCGTCCGCGGAGAGACCGCCCGCCACGCCGGCCCTGGAGTTGACCATGAACCCGAGCGAGTTCGTGAACATCGCCCGGTCGAGGAAATCCTGATCGGGCGCCGACACGAAGTCGTAGCCGCCCTCCATGACCGCGAACACGCGCACGTCGCTGGCGGGCGTGAACGCGAACCCGCGCGTGATCGGCGCGGACCGGGCGACGCCGGCACCGGCCAGGGCGACCGCGGCCAGCGCGAGCGCGGCGAGCCGGGCGCAGCGGCCCGCGCGGGACGCTGCGCGGATGCCGACCATGACACCTCCCCCGGGATCGGCCCGCTCCGCGAAGGAGCGGCCACGGGCGCCGAGGCGCAAGGCGCGCGACGCGGGGGAGGCCATCCGACCCACCGCGGAAGAGCCTAGACCGGCATCTCGCGCCGGGCGCGACGTGGCGTCGTCCCGGAGGAGAACGACGGAGGCGCCGTCAGCTCTTCTGCGCGGCCCACATCATCGCCAGGCCCGCGGTGCCGAACATCGCGTCGCCCAGCCACGCGGCCACGTACGGCGGCAGCGCGCCGTTGTGCCCGAGCGCCTGGCCCGCGCGCATGACGATGTAGTAGACGAACGAGACCGCGAGCGAGAGTCCGAAGCCCAGCGCCGCGCTCTGCATGCGCAGCCGCGTGGCGAGCGAGCCGCCGATCATCACGACGACGATGCAGATGAGCGGGAACGCCAGCTTGAGGTGCAGGTCGACGAGGTAGTTGGCGACGCGGGCGCCGCTCGCGCGCAGCCGCTGCACGTACTCGCGCAGCTCGAAGTAGTTCATCTCCGAGGGCTGCACGTCCTCCTTCAGGAAGTCCGCGGGGGTCTCCGCCAGCCCGTCCACGGCCATCCGGGCGAACGGCTCCGCCTTCTCCCGGCCGCGTTCGAACGTCCGCAGGTAGCCGGAGGAGAAGACCCAGCGCCGGCCGTCCCACGAGCACTCCGCGGCGTCGATGCGCCGCCACAGCCGTCCCAGGCGGAACTCCTGGAGCGACACCTCGTGCATGCGGCGCTCGGGGATGACGTAGAGCCGCGAGTACCAGATGCGCCCTCCCTGGCCCAGGTAGGTGATGTCCGCGCGCTCGATGCGGCCGGCGGTGGTCATGTGCTGGATGCGCTCGTTGTAGATCTCATTCATGCGCCGCGTGGTGGCCGGGATCACCCCCTCGCCCAGCAGCAGCGACACGAGCGAGCTGAGCGCGGCGATGCCGAACACGGGCGCGAGGATGCGCATGAGCGAGATGCCGGACGCGCGCATCGCCGTCAGCTCGCCGAACTTGTTGAGCTGCCCGAGCGCGAGGAACGTGGCGAGCATCAGGGCCACAGGCAGCACCTTGACGACGATCTCCGGGGTCGACGCGAGGTAGTACGCCGCGAGCAGCGCCATCGGCGCGTGATGGTCGAGGAAGACGTCGGCCTTCTCGATGAAGTCGACGACGATCCAGATCGCGATGAAGCCGATCAGGCCGAGGACGAGGTAGCCGACGAACTCGCGCGTGAGGTAGCGGTCGAGGATCCTCACGCAACCGCCTCCCCGGGCACCACGGCGGGCTCGGCGGGCGGACGCTTCGGCGTCCGGCGGTGCCAGGGCAGGTGGATGTCGCAGGCGCGCGCGGTCAGGTCGAGGCCGAGCAGGCCCAGCACGAGGTTCGCGAGCCACATGGCGAGCCACGGCGGCAGGATGAGCGCCTTGGCGTAGTCCTCGCCGCCCACGAGGCAGGCGTAGTAGAAGAGGAAGAACCCGATCGAGACGAACGCCACGGCCGGCCCGCCGCGCCGGACCCGCATGCCGATCGGGGCGCCGATCAGCACGAACACGATGCACGCCGCGGGCAGCGCGAACTTCTTGTGCACCTCGATCGACAGGCTGGCCATGCGCTGGCGCAGCGCCTGCCGCTCCATGCGCCACAGCTCGACGTCCACCTGCAGCTCGGGGTGGCGCGCGATCACGGCCGCGAGCGGGTCGGGCGCGTGCCGCAGCGTCCGCCACGCCTGGCCGAGGCGCGCCGTCCACGGCACGGCCTCGGGCGCGATGCCGGCGAGGTCGGCGAGGCGGGCCCCGTACGCGCGGAAGTGCTCGACCTTCTGCGCCAGGGACAGGTGGTACTGCGCCTCCACCTGCGCGCGCTCGTCGAGCAGCTCGCGCGCGCTCTTCTCGCGGTCGCCGCGCGCCTCGCGCGCCGAGCGCTCGAGCAGTCCGCCCGCGCCCTGGATGAAGATCGTGTGCCGCTTGAACGAGAGCCGGTGGTAGCGCCGCGGCTGGCCCGCTTCGGACTGGATCTCGTGGATCTCGCCGTCCTTGAGCTCGATGACCGCGGTCCGGCCGTCGGGCGTGTAGCTGAGGAAGCCGCTGCGGGCGAGGATCGTCGTCGGCGGTCCGCCGGCGTTCATCTGGTAGATCGTCACGCCGCGCATCTCGTTCGTGTGGCCGTTCACCGACTGCACGAGCAGGTTGTAGCCGGGCAGGTCGGTGATGAAGACGCCCTCCTGCAGCCGCACGGTGGGGCGCATGCGGTGGATGTCCACGAGCAGGTTGGCAAACGCGTGGTTCGTCTCGGGATAGACGTAGTTGTTGAACACCACGAGGCCGACGGCCAGGACGGCCGATACCAGAAGCGACGGCAGGATGGCGCGGAAGAGGTGCACGCCGCTGGCGCGCAGCGCGGTGATCTCGTTGTCCTGGGAGAGCCGCCCGAAGGTCATCAGCTCCGCCACGAGCACCGCGCAGGGCACGGACATCCCGACGACGAATCCCAGCGACAGGCCGAAGAGCTGCAGGACCGCCCCCGCCGGCACGCCCCGGGTGATCAGCAGGTCGAGGTACTCGAACAGGACGTCGATCTCGAAGATGAACGTCACCGCGCCGAACCCGACCAGGAAGGGAACCAGGTGCAGCCGCAGGATGTACCACGGGAGGATCTTCACGGTCGGGCAGCCTACCCCATGCACGTCCCGGCCGCAGCCCAATCCGGGCAAAGACTTTGACCGCTCCGGAGGCGGCTTGATACGGTCCAACGTTATGCTCGCGCTCCCCGGCCGGGCCACCCTCCCTAGCCCATGGTCACGACCCTGACGCTGCCCGCACTCGCTTTCCTGATGGCGATCTCCGGGATCCCGGGCATGAAG
>JBAIWU010000266.1:0-8079 GCA_037917155.1 Candidatus Eiseniibacteriota bacterium | reverse complement strand
CGCGCGCCCCGGTCAGGAACAACGGCAGGAAGATGCCGTTGAACGGGATGATCGTGCCCCAGAAGTGCACCTTGCCCCAGCGGTCGTTCAGCATCCGGCCGAACATCTTCGGGTACCAGAACGTGATCCCGGCGAACACGGCGATGATCGCGATCGGGAAGAACGTGTAGTGGAAGTGCGCGATCACGAAATAGGTGTCGTGCAGGTAGATGTCGAGCCCGCTCGCGCCCAGGAAGATGCCCGTGACGCCGCCGATCAGGAACTCGGCGATGAACGCCAGCGCCCACAGCATCGGGGTCGAGAACGTGATCGAGCCGCCGTACAGCGTGGCGATGTACACGAAGCACATCTCGGCGATCGGGATCGAGATCAGCAGCGTCGTGACCGTGAACACGTTCGCCATGCGCGGGTCGATGCCGGCCACGAACTGGTGGTGCGCCCACACGAAGAAGCTCAGGATGCCCGTGCCGATGATCGTGTAGATGACCGTCTTGTAGGCGAACAGCTTCTTGCGCGCGAACACCGTCATGACCTCGGCCACGATCCCGACCGCCGGCAGCAGCACGACGTAGACCTCGGGGTGGCCGAAGAACCAGAACAGGTGCTGCCACAGGATCGGGTCGCCGCCGCGGCCGGGGTTGTAGAAGCTGGTGCCGAGCAGCTGGTCGAACAGCAGCATGACCGCGCCCGCGATGAGCGGCCCCACCGACGCCATGAACAGGATGCTGGCGATCACGATCATCCACACGACGATCGGCACGTCGAACGCCTTCATGCCCTTCGCGCGGGAGTTCATCGCCGTGACGATGAAGTTGATGCCGCCGAGCAGGACCGCCACGAACTCGGTCGCCACCGCCAGCACCCACATCGTGGCGCCGCCGGGGGTCAGGTTGTAGTTCCGGTTCGCCGACAGCGGCGGGTAGGCCGTCCAGGCACCGCCGAAGCCGCCGTTCGGCACCGCGAGCGAGGCGAGCAGCAGCAGCGCGCTCAGCAGGAACAGCTGGTAGCTCAGCCGGTTGATGCGCGGGAACACCATGTCGTCCGCGCCGATCATGAGCGGGATCAGGAAGTTGCCGAACCCGGCGATCAGCACCGGCATCGCGACCCAGAAGATCATGATGCTGCCGTGGTTCGTGACCAGCATGTTGTACTGGCCCGGCGAGACGACGCCGAAGCCGGGGACCGACTGGCCCGGGAACGCGAGCTGCATGCGGAACACGTAGGCCATGAACGCGCCCAGCGTGGCCATGAGCATGCCCGTGATCATGTACTGCATGCCGATCGTCTTGTGGTCGGTCGACCAGAAGTACTTCCGGAACCAGCCGTCCTCGTGGTGCGCGCCGTGCGCGGCCCCGGCCGGGTGGTCGTGTGCGGCGTGGTCGTGCGTCATGTCGGTCCCCGTCAGTTCGTGCCGGCCGCGGGAGCGGCGGAAGCGGTGGTGTCGGCGGGCGCCGCCGGCGCCGCGGTCGCGAGCGCGCCCTGCCCGGCGTGCTCCTGGGCCCAGGCGCGGTGCTGCTCCGCGGTCTCGACCACGAGCCTCGCGCCCATCACGCCGTGGCCGACGCCGCAGATCTGCGTGCAGGAGATGTCGTAGGTGCCGGTCTTCACCGGCTTGAACCAGCCGGTGTAGACGCGGCCCGGCATGGCGTCCTGCTTCAGCCGGAACGCCGGGATGAAGAAGCTGTGCACCACGTCCTTCGACTCGAGCGTGAAGTGGTAGGTCTTCCCCACCTCGACGTGCAGCTCGTCGGTGGTGCGGATGTCGTCGGACGTGTCGAGCTGGTTGTCCGGGCCGGGATCCGTGAACGTCCACGCCCACTGCTGGGACATGACGCGGACGGTGCGCTCCGCCGGCGGCATGTACTGCTTCACCTCGACCCACACCTTGATCGCGGCGACGAGGATGACGACGTCGAACACGAGCACCGCGGCGTGGGGGACGTTGATCCACTTCTTGAGGTGCTTCTCCTTGCCGGTGACGTACTGGGCCTTCACGCCGTCGCGCGCGCGGAAGCGGAACATGAGCCAGAAGAACATCACTTCCGCCGCGACGAACCAGAAGCCCACCAGCCAGGTCACCAGCCAGGCGAGTCGGTCGATGTCACCCGCGAAGCTGGAGGCCGCCGGGTTGAAATGTTCGAGCATCGGCTCCGGTATCCCTTCTCAGCGGACGTACACGACGACGGCGGCGACGTAGAGCGCCGCGAGGACGACGGTCAGGACGAAGGTCCACTTGCCGACGGTCGCACCCCAGTGCGCGTCGGCTTCGTGATCACCGTGGTCGGCCATGGGTTCGGCTCCTTCAGTGGGTGGGCAGGGTCTCGATGTACGAAACGACGTTGTGGATCGCGGTGCTGTCCTCGAGCGTGAGCGACATCGCGCGCATCTGCGCGCCGAGCGTGTCCGCCGGGTTCGTGCCGCGCATGCCGCTGTGGAACTTGCCGAGCTGGGCGGCGAGGTACCAGTCCCACTGGCCCACCAGCTTCGGTGCGCCGAGGGCCTCGTTGCCCTTGCCGTCCGTGCCGTGGCAGGTCTGGCAGATCGTCGAGAAGCGCATCTGGCCGTTGGCGACGTCGCCGCCGGCGAGCGTGCGCCGCGCGGGCACGGGCGGCAGCGACGCGACGTAGTGCGCGACGGCCGCGAGGTCGCCCGGGTGCCAGAGCGTCCGCGCCATCGGGCGCATGCGGTGCCCCTCCATGTCGTCGGGGTGCGCGCCGCGCACGTCGGTCGCGAAGTTGCGGAGCTGGCGCGCGACGTACCACTCGGGCAGGCCCGCGATCGCCGGGGCGCGCAGGCGCGGGTTGCCGGCCCCGTCGCGGCCGTGGCACGGGACGCAGGTGTTGAACACGCTCCGCCCCCGCGAGCCCGCGGGCACGCCACAGCCGGCCAGCAGCGCGCCGCCGAGGGCCACGACGACCAGTCCGATGGTTGCCGTCTTGAGCAATGCGACCTCCAGGTGCCGGGCCGCGGCCCGGGTGGGACGTACGCGCGCTTCCGCGCCGCTCACGCCCGCAGGCGCAGCGCGGCGTCCACGGTCATGACGAGGAAGAGCGAGAACAGGTACACGATCGAATAGCGGAACAGCTTCGAGGCCGCGGGCGTGCCGGGCCGGCGGTACAGGCGCACGGCGCCCGCGACGAACCCGGCGCCCAGCAGCGCGGCGCTCGCGAGGTAGAGGACCCCGAGGCCGGCGAGCGGCCCGACCGCGAGCGTCAGCGCGACGAGCGCGATCGCGTACGCCAGGATCTGGCGGCGCGTCGCGGCCTCGCCGTGGGTGACGGGCAGCATGGGGATCCCGGCGCGCGCATAGTCGTCGCGGCGGTAGAGCGAGAGCGCCCAGAAGTGGGGCGGCGTCCACAGGAACACGATGCCGGCGATGAGCAGCGCGGGCAGGCCCACGTGGCCGGTCACCGCGGCCCACGCGATCACGGGCGCGGACGCGCCGGCGCCGCCGCCGATGACGATGTTGAGCGGCGTGCGGCGCTTGAGCCACACGGTGTAGACGACCGCGTAGTAGAAGATGTTGGCCATCGCGATCAGCGCGGCGAACGGGTTGCACGCGACCGCGAGCACGGTCCACGACAGCCACGCCAGCAGCAGGCCGAGTCCCGCGGCCACCGGCGGCGCCAGCCTGCCGGAGGGCAGCGGGCGGTTGCGCGTGCGCACCATGAGCGCGTCGATATCGCGGTCGAAGTAGTGGTTCAGGGCCGCGGCCGAGGCCGCCGAGAGCGCGATCCCGACGCCGGCGCCCCAGAACACGCGCGCCGACGGCACGCCGTGCGCGGCGAGCAGCGCCGCCGGCAGGCCGGTGAAGAGCACGAGCAGCACGATGCGCGGCTTGGTCAGCTCGAGCCAGGCGCGCAGCGTGCCGGAGGTCGTGGTGGCGGCGAGGGCGACGCTCATCGGGACGGGACCCCGGCCCACGCCGCCGACACGGCGGGCATCGCGGCCAGTCGGAAGGTGGCGACCAGCATGCTTCCCAGGATGAGCGTGGCGAGCGCGAGGTGCAGTGCGGACACCCAGACCGGGATGCCGAGCAGCACGTTCGTGGCGCCGACGGCGACCTGCAGCACGACGAGCGCGGGGACGGCCACGCGCACGGCGCGCACGGCCGGATCCTGCGCGCGCGCCAGGGCGGCGGCCACGACGAACAGCACCGCGGTCAGCAGGTACGCGCCGAAGCGATGCAGGACCTGCAGTCGCACGAGGCCCTCCATCGGCGGGAACCACTGGCCGTTGCAGCGGGGCCAGTCGGGGCAGGCGAGGCTCGCGTGGTTCGTGCTCACCATGCCGCCCAGCACGGCCTGCGCGTACACGAGCGCCGTCGCCGCCGCGACGAGCGGCAGCAGCCCGGCGGGCCGGGGCGCGCGCGCCGGGGCGTCCGCGGGCCGCGCGTGCTCGCGCGCGAGCAGGGCGATCGTGAGCAGCGTGCAGAAGAGGAGCAGTCCCACGGCGAGGTGGCCGCTGACCACGGAGGGATCGAGCGCCTTCCAGACCGTGAGCGCCCCGAGCAGCGCCTGCGTGAAGTAGAGCGTCACCGCGAGCAGCGCCAGCGGCCCGAGCGGTCCCCGGGTCGCGCGGTCGCGCGCGATGCTGCCGGCGGTGGCGAACAGGAGCAGCCCGACGCACAGCGCGATCAGCCGGTGGAGCCACTCCATGAACACGTTGAACTGGAACGGCGGGATGAGCCGGCCCTGGCACAACGGCCAGTCCGGGCACGACAGCCCCGAGCCGGTCGTTCGCACGACCGAACCCACGACGATGAGCCCGAACATGAGCACTGCGGTGCTGGTGGCGAGACGCGCGGCGAGCTGGAACGCGCGGGAAGACGCCATGCTGGTTCCTCGGAACGCCATCGATCCGGTCCCGGTCACGGCCGGGCGGGCCCGCGCTTGGTGCGGGAGCCGGAGGACGAACACCGCGCCCGATGGGCGCGGGCGGCGGGTCAGGCTAGCACAGCAGGCGCGGCGCGGGCCAGCCAATACCGTGTCTGAACACCCATTTGCGGGTTGGATGCGAGGCCGGTCTCAGGGGTGCGTTTCAGCTTGTCAGGGCTTCACGCTCGCGTCCCGGATGGCGTTCGGCGGGGTGACGTCGCGGGGCGGCCCGATGAGGAACAGGGCGTCGCTGGGCTGGACCGTGGCCGTCGTCGTGGAGGAGCCGTCGTTCACGACCGTGTCGTGGACACCGAGGATGTGGCGATAGGTGGTCCCGAGCGGCACCTGCAGCGTGGCGGCCCCCGGATTGACCAACACGGACCCGTTGTCGAAGTCGCGCCGCCAGATGTTCGTCTCCCCCTGCTGCATGTGCACGTCGTCGAACCACACCTCGCCCGCCTGCTGGCCCAGGAAGAACTCGAGCACGGGGTTCGAGATCTGCGTCGGCTGCAGCACGACCTGGTACTGGCGCCACGTCGTGTCGAGGTTGACGTTCTGGCTGGCGACCTGGCCGCCGGTCGGGAGCGTGGCGACGACGGGCAGCACGCGCGGCGACGAGGCGCGCGCCCAGAACGTGGCCGAGTACCGAGTGCCGGGGTACATCGGGATCGAGCCCGTCGTCGTGAAGTTGACGTCCCAGGGATACACGCCGGTCGTGGTGATCGTGACGTGGGCGCTGGCGCGGTGCACGGCGGCGGTCGTCGTGTCGCGCTCGATCGTCGCGACCGCGGGCGAGAAGCGCCCGAACGACCAGCCGCTGGTGACGTCGGTCTCGAAGTCGGGATTGCTCACCGCGTCCGGGTTCGTGCCCACCCAGATCATCTGGTAGGGCCCGCCGACCGGCTGTCCGAGCCAGTGCGTGTACGGCATGCCGGCCATCGACTGCCCGCTGGCCACGTCGACCGCGTACTCGTCGTACCACCAGTTGTAGTAGGGGTAGACGTTGTTGTCGTCGCTCGACGGGACGTACACGGCGTAGCCCTGGCCGAGCGCGGCCGAGCCCAGCCCGAACCGGGCCTTGCGCGTGTTAGTCGAGCTGTACTCCTCGCCGTTGAGCCCGACCATCCACGAGGAGATGAAGTTCTGCGGCGGCTGCACGTAGTCGCGGTCGTCGGCGAGGTAGCCGTGCGGGTCGTTCAGCATGTTGCTGAACCACGTGCCGCCGCCCTGCGCCGGGAAGTCCTCGCGCATCCAGCCGTTGAACACCGCCTGGTGGTCGCTCGTGCCGCAGTTGCCCGTGATGCGCACCGTCGCTCCCGCGTCGCGGCGAAGCCGGTCGGCCAGCGTGTCCGAGCCCGCCTTCCACGCGGCGAGGAAGCTCGTCAGCGACGAGTAGCCCGCCCGCACGTAGTCGAACTGGTGCGTCGCGTCCTGCATCCACGACGGGTCCTCGCAGTACTCGTCGATGAAGAGCCCGTCGAAGGTCCCCGGGCCGAGCACCGTGTTGGCGAACAGGTCGGCCACCGCCTCGGCGACGACGAAGCGGCCGGTCGAGTCGCGCTTGGCGATGTTGACGTCGCAGTACGGGAATTCGCTGCCGTCGACGGAGTTGTAGAGGAAGCCGTTGAGGTCCCGGATCATGTGCCGGTAGATCGTGGGGTAGTGGTGCAGCGAGTCCGGGTCGTTCGCGTTCCAGATGTTGTTGCCCGTGACGTAGGCGAGCACGCGCACGCCGGGGTTGCGGCTGCGCAGCGCGGCGATGATGTCGGGGCGGTAGGGCGTGATCGGACTGGCGTCGAGCACGATCATGTCGAAGCGCGCGTAGGCGTCCAGCACCGTCGGATCGAGCGTCGAGTCCGTGGGCGCGTGGAAGAACGGCGTGCCGTCGCCGTGGATCTGCCCGTAGATGCCCAGCCACGGGTAGCCCGGATCCGCCGTGACGGCGCGGGTGGCCGCGGGCACGGCAGCGGGCAGCAGCGCGCAGGCGAACGCGAGCGCGACGGCCGTGGAAATCGGGCGGAAGGGCTTCACCACGCGGGCTACCTCCGGTGCGCGGCCCCGGACGATGCGGCCGGGAGTATATTCGAAACGCTCCGCGATCCCGCGGAGGGTCTGCGAGGCGGCCGCATGAACAGTGTGCTGCAGGGCGAGGATCCGTCGGCGTATTGCCGTCACGTGCTGCCGCGCGTGTCACGGACCTTCGCGATCAACATCGAGATGCTCGACGGGCGCCTCCGGGATTCGGTCCGCGTGGCGTACCTGCTGTGCCGGTCCGCGGACGCGCTGGAGGACTCCTGGCCGGGCACGTCCGGGGAAATTATCGGCCGTTTCGACCGCCTGCTTGAGGCGCTGGACGGCCGCGCGGGCGTGGCCGAGGCGCTCGCGGGCGAGGCCGCGGCGCGCGCCGGCGACGGCGCCGACCTGCAATTGCTCGCTCACCTGCCGCTGGTCCTCGCGGCGCTCGCGGCGCGCCCGGCCGCGGAGCAGGCGATCATCCGCGAGACGGCGCGCACGATGGCGCGCGGCATGAGCGGCTATGCCGCGCGCGCGGCGGACCGCCCGCCCGGGACCTGCTTCCTCGACGACGAGCGCGAGCTGTCCGACTACTGCTGGATCGTCGCCGGGTGCGTGGGCGCGATGCTGACCCGCCTGCTCGAGCTGCGCCTGACGGCGCCGGACCCCGCGCGCGAGCGCCGGCGGGCGCTGGCACCCGTCGTGGGCGAGGCGCTGCAGCTCACCAACATCCTGCTCGACCTGCCCGGCGACGTGCGCCGCGGGCGCTGCTACCTGCCGGCGAGCTGGCTCGCCCCGCACGGCCTCGCGCCCGCCGACCTCGTCGCCTCGTTCCGCCCCGAGTCGCGCGCGCTGACGCTCCGGCTCGAGGGGCTCGCCGACGCCGCGCTCGACCGCGTCGCGGACTACCTCGAGACCGTGCCGCGACGCCACCTGCGCTACCGTCTCTTCTGCCTGTGGCCCGCGCTGTGGGCGCGGGCGTCGCTGCGGCTCGTGCACCGCGATCCGGCCTACCCCGCGGTGACCGCGCGCGCTCGGCTCTCGCGCGGGGCGCTCTGGGGCTCGGCCGCGCGCTCGCTGGCGTTCGTGCACAGCCACCGCGGCGTGCGGCGGCTGCTCGCGAGCGCCTGAGCGCGCGCTCATGGGGTCGGCTCGGCCTCCTGCTCCGGGCGCTCCGCCTGCTCGCGCG
>JBAIWU010000265.1:0-5238 GCA_037917155.1 Candidatus Eiseniibacteriota bacterium | reverse complement strand
GGTACTTGATGATGACGATGAAGTCCTCGCGGCACAGCGTCGCGTGGTTCAGGTCCGGCAGCCCCAGCCCGAGCTTCTTGCGCACGTCGCGGCCCGGCAGCAGGAACTCGTGCGGCAGCTTCTGGTTGAGCTTGTAGCGGCCCACGCGCGCCAGGTCGTAGCGCTTCGGGTTGAAGAACAGCTTGTTGAGGATCTCGCGGGCCGAGTCCGCGCGCGGCGGCTCGCCCGGACGGAGCAGGTTGTAGATGCGGTGGAGCGCATCCTCCTGAGTCTTCGTCTGGTCCTTGCGCAGCGTGTTGCGCATGACGTCGGCGTCGTCGTGGTGCGGGATGTCGAAGACCTCGAGCGACTCGAGCCCCGACTTCTTGAGGATCTCGACCTTCTCGGCCGTGATCTCCTCGTTGGCCTCGAGCAGGATCTCGCCCGTCGACTCGTCCATGAGGTCCTGCGCGCAGACGCGGCCGAGCGCGCCCTCCGCCTTGCGGCCCTTCACCTCGATCGCGGACTTCTCGTAGAAGAGCTCGAGGATCTCGCGGTCGGACACGAAGCCCAGCGCGCGCAGCAGCACCGTGACCGGCAGCTTGCGCTTGCGGTCGATGTGCACGTGCATGATGTCGTTGACGTCGAGGCTGAACTCCACCCACGAGCCGCGGTACGGGATGATGCGCGCGGTGTAGAGCTGCTTGCCGTTGGGGTGCGTCAGCTCGTCGAAGAACACGCCGGGAGAACGGTGGAGCTGCGAGACGATCACGCGCTCCGCCCCGTTGATGATGAAGGTGCCGCTGTCGGTGATGAGCGGCAGCTCCCCGAGATAGACCTCCTGCTCGATGACGTCCTTGTCGCGCTTGACGCCATCGACCTCCTCGCGCGTCACGAGCCGCAGGCGGGCCTTCAGCGGCGCGGAGAAGGTCAGGTCGCGCTCGACGCACTCGTCCATCGAGTACTTGGGCTCCCCGATCTCGTACGCGACGAACTGGAGCTCGAAGAGCTCGCGCGGGTCGCTGATCGGGAAGACACCCGTGAACACCTCCTGCAACCCCTCGTTGCGGCGGCGCATCGGGTCGACGTCCATCTGGAGAAAGTCCCGGAACGACTTCAGCTGGACCTCGAGCAGGTTCGGAATCTGGAGATTCCACTGCGCGTCGATCTTGGAGAAGCTCTTCCGGTCCTTACGGCGTGCTGTCTTCAAGGCCTTCCCGCCTTTCATCCGGCCGCGCGTGGTGCGGGCCGACTGCGTGGACTCGGTCGCGTCGTCCGGGGGCTGGGGGGGCCGCCCGGGCCCGGCGCGGGGGCGCCCGCACCTCGTGCGGGACCCTTAGCCATGCATGGATCGCGTCGCGCGATCCGAAGCGTGAAGCGTGTCACCTCCGACGCCGCGACCCCGGGCCCTCTCGGGACCCGGGTTCGCGAGACGCGGAAGGTGCGGCTTACTTGATCGTGACCGTCGCGCCCTGCTCCTCGAGCGCGGCCTTCATCTTGTCGGCGTCGGCCTTCGACACGCCTTCCTTGACGGGCTTGGGAGCGCCGTCGACGAGGTCCTTCGCCTCCTTCAGGCCCAAGCCGGTCAGCTCGCGCACGACCTTGATGACCTGGATCTTCTTGTCGCCGGCGCCGGTCAGCTCGACGGTGAACTCGGTCTGCTCCACGGTCGCGGCAGCCGCGCCGCCGCCGCCGGCGCCCGCCGGCATCGCCATCATCGGGGCGGCCGCGGTCACGCCGAACTTCTCCTCGAACTTCGTCTTCAGCTCCGAGAGCTCGAGCACGGTCATGTTGCCGATGAGGTCGAGCACCTGATCGATCGCGGACATGTTCGGGAATCTCCTTCTGGATCTGCGCCTTGAACGGCTGGTTGAAAAATGGGTACCGGGCCGGACGCCCGGGATGGTCGTCTCGGGATCAGGAAGCCTTGGACCTCTCGCGCTGCAGCGCGTCGGCCATGTTCGCGGGCGTCGCCAGCGCCGCGTTGACGGCGGCGAGGAACTGCGTCATGGGCGCGATGAACGTGCTCAGCACCTGGGACAGCAGGACCTCGCGGCTCGGGAGCGCCGCCAGGCGGGCGACCGCCTTGGCGTCGAACAGCCGGCCGTCGAGGACGGCGGCCTTCACCTTGAGCTTCTCGTTCTCCTTGGCGAAGTCCGCGAGGATCTTCGCCGGCGCCGTCTCGCTGGACGGGCTGAAGACGAGACCGGTGTTGCCCACGAGGTAGTCGTCGAGCGCGCTGATGCCGCGGTCGTTGAACGCGCGCCGGAGCAGCGTGTTCTTGATGACGCGGAACTGCACGCCCTGGTCCCTGCACTGCTTGCGGAGCTTCGTCATGCTCTCGACGGTCAGCCCGCTGAAGTCGGCCAGGTAGAAGCCGCTGACGCCCGCGATGCGCTCCGCGGTGTCCTTGAGGATGCGTTCCTTCTGCGGTGTCGGCATCGTTCCTCCTAGTGGCCCAGGTCGGCCGTGACGGCCGCCGGGTCGAGGGTGATGCCCGGGCCCATCGTCGAGCTGATGGTCAGGCTCTTCATGTAATGGCCCTTCGCCGCCGTCGGCCGCGCGCGCATGAGCTCGCGCAGGAAGGCACGCGCGTTCTCGAGGAGCTTGTCCTCGCTGAACGACGCCTTGCCCACCGGAGCGTGCACGTTCGCGCCCTTGTCGACACGGAACTCGATCTTGCCGGCCTTCAACTCCTTGACCGCCTTGGCCACGTCGAACGTCACCGTCCCGCTCTTGGGGTTCGGCATGAGCCCGCGGGGCCCCAGCACGCGGCCCAGCTTGCCCACCTCGCCCATCATGTCGGGCGTGGCGACGATGGCGTCGACCTCGAGCCACCCGCCCTGGATCTTCTTGACGTACTCCTCGGACCCCGCGAAGTCGGCACCCGCCGCCAGGGCTTCCTTCTCCTTCTCGCCCTTGGCCAGCACCAGCACGCGCAGGCTCTTGCCCGTGCCGTACGGCAGCACGACGGTCCCCCGGACGAGCTGGTCCGAATGGCGGGGATCGACGCCCAGGTGGGACGAGACGACGATGGTCTCGTCGAACTTCGCGCGCGCGGTCTCCTTGACGAGCTTCACGGCCTGGGCGAGGTCACGAACCGTCCCCGCCCTGCTTGCGGTCTCGAAGGCCACGCGGTAGCGCTTCCCGTGTTTCGGCATGCATCCTCCCGTGGTTCCAGCGTGGCGCGCGGGGCGCCACTCCCACAGTCGTGTGAACCATCCCGGTGTCGTCGACGCGGGCGATGGCGGCGCCGCCGCGATCGCCGGGAGCGCCCGACACCACCGGCGCTCCCCGAACCTTCAGGCGCGAATCAGCCGTTCTCTTCCTCGACCGCCTCGAGCTGCTCCGCGGTGGCGTAGCCGTTGGCCACCACCCAGTCCAGCGTGTCCGAGAGGTCCTGGATCTTGGCGTCCGGAGCGGCCTCGACTCGCGCACGGACGATCTCGTAGATCTCGCGAGCCTCCTTCCCCTGGAACAGCTGGTCCGCCTCTTCCTTGCTCAGCCGGATCATTCGCGTTCCTTCCTTCCGTACGGCCCCGCCGCGCGGGCCCGATGCCCTAGTCGGCGAGTTCGATGCCCATGCTTCGGGCCGTGCCCAGCACCATGCGCTCGGCGGCCTCGACGGTCGCCGAGTTGAGGTCGGGGGCCTTGAGCTCCGCGATCTCGCGCACCTGCTTGCGCGTGACCTTGCCGACCTTGTTGCGGTTCGGCACGCCGGAGGCCTTCTCGAGTCCCGCGGCCTTCTTGAGCAGCACCGCGGCCGGCGGGGTCTTCGTGATGAACGTGAACGAACGATCGTTGTAGACCGTGATCACGACCGGGATGACCAGGCCCGCCTGCGCCTGCGTGCGGGCGTTGAACTGCTTGCAGAACTCCATGATGTTGATGCCGTGCTGGCCCAGCGCCGGGCCCACGGGCGGAGCCGGGGTCGCAGCCCCTGCGTTGCACTGCAGCTTCACCATGGCCGTGATCGGCTTCGCCATCGTCCTTCTCCTCGATTCAGACGGGCTGGACCTGGAGGAAATCGAGTTCCACCGGGGTCGCTCGCCCGAAGATGCTCACCATCACCTTCACCTTGCCGCGGTCGTCGTTGACCTCGTCCACCACGCCCGTGAAGGCGCTGAACGGCCCGTCCGTGATCCGAACCTGGTCGCCGACGCGGAAGGTGACCGTGGGCGCGGGCTTGGTCGCGCCCTTCTCGGCCTGCCCCAGCAGGCGGCGAACCTCGTTCTCCTTCAGCGGTACCGGCCGGGCTCCCGAGCCCACGAAGCGCGTCACGCCGGGCACGTTCTGCACCAGGAAGCCGGTCTCGCTGTTCAGGTCCATCTCGACCACGACATACGACGGGAATGTCTTGCGCTTGGACGTCTTGCGCTTGCCGTCCTTCATCTCGACCACTTCCTCGGTCATGACGAGGATCTGGCCGAAGTGATTCTCGAGCCCGGCCGAGTGAATGGCCTTCTCGAGGTTCGTCTTCACCTTGTTCTCGTGGCCCGAGTAGGTGTGGACCACGTACCACTTCATGTCGCTCATGCGCGCTCCCGTCCGGGTCGCGGCGAGGCCGCCCCGGAGGAGTCCATTCTCCGGGTCAATGGAACAGCAGCCCCACCGAGAAGGTCAGGATGAGATCCACCACGCCGATGAAGGCGGCCACGAGCACCACCGTCACCAGCACCACCGTCGTGGAATCGCGCAGCTCGTCGCGGGTCGGCCAGCTCACCTTGGCCGACTCGAGGCGAACGTCCTTCACGAACTCGCGCACCTGATCCATCGCGGACATCGACTGGCCTCGTGTATTCGTCGGGCGCGCGAACGCGCCGTGTCTTGAGGTGCCCGGACGGCCGCGAAAGTGGCACGCCAGGAGGGATTTGAACCCCCGACCCCCGGTTTTGGAGACCGGTGCTCTAGCCGGCCTGAGCTACTGGCGTACCCGGACGTCCGAAGACGCCCGCTTTCGCACGGCTCCGGACTACCGAGTTTCCTTGTGGGCGGTGTGCTTCCGGCACGACGGGCAGTACTTCTTGAACTCGACCCGGTCCGGGTGCAGCCGCTTGTTCTTCGTCTTGATGTAGTTGCGCCGCTTGCAGTCGTTGCAGGCGAGCGTGATCTGGTCGCGCATGGCGGCCTCCTTACTCCAGGATCTCGGTCACGACGCCGGCGCCGACCGTGCGGCCGCCCTCACGGATCGCGAACCGCAGCTCCTTCTCCATCGCGATCGGCGTGATCAGCTCCACCGTCATGTCCACGTTGTCCCCC
>JBAIWU010000264.1:0-1523 GCA_037917155.1 Candidatus Eiseniibacteriota bacterium | reverse complement strand
TGGAGCGGAGCGATCACGGCGTCCACGCGCTCCTCGGCCAGCGCGTGGAGGGCGGCCTCCTCGTCGTGCACCCACAGCAGCCGCACCGGCTGCTCGCGCAGCGCGGCGGCCAGCGATCGGCTCGCGTCGGTCTCGCGCGCGGCCAGCAGCACGAGCGGCTTGCGGGTGCGCATGGCGAAGCCGGCGCCGCGGCTAGGCTCCGTTTGAGGACGCCCCGCGGGCGGCGTCACTCGTCGTCGACAGCCGAGACAAGGCCGGTCTCCTCCTCGTTCCTTGCGCGGCCGCGCTCTGCGGCCCGGCGCGTTCGCGGGGCGTTCTCAAGCGGAGCCTAGTGCGACAGACTCTCGAGGCGCTCGATCAGGCGGTCCACGTCGGGGATCTGCGCCATGTCGCTGGCGTTCGCGCTGATGTCCGAGTAGGCGATGCGCCCGTCCCGGTCGACCACGAAGACCGCGCGGCGGGAGTAGAAGCGCTCCTCGTCGAGGACCCCGTAGGCGCGGCTCACGTCGCGCTTGAAGTCGGAGAGCAGCGGGTACTGGACGCCCATCTGGCGGGCGAAGACCTCGTTGCTCTGCCAGCTGTCCACGCTCACGCCCAGCAGCGCCGCGCCCAGCCCTTCGATGCGCGTCCGGGCGCGCTCCAGCTCGGGGAGCTGATGCGAGCACACCGCCGTGAAGGCGAGTGGATAGAAGGCGAGCACGACGTTCTGATGGCCACGATAGTCGGAGAGGCTCACGAACTGTCCGGCCGGACCCTTGAGCCGAAACTCCGGCGCGGGCTGTCCGACCGCGGGCGGAGCAGCGGAAGTCATGACGGGATCTCCCAGGCGGCTCGGGAATGCTTCGCGGGCAGGCCGGCGGATGCTATCACCGGCGGCCGGTGACGCGCACGGCGTCCTGGCTCAGCGCCGCCAGCTCGGCCAGCGAGCGCACTCCCCGCTCGGCCTCCCACCGCCCGGCGAGCGCCAGGAAGAGCCGCGCGGTGGTGAGCGCGTCGCCGAGCGCGCGGTGGGCCGTCTCCCTCGGCAGGCCGAGGCGCGCCGCCAGCGCGCCCAGCGAGTTGCTGCCGGGGCCGAACAGGCCGCGGGCCAGCCCGAGCGTGTCCACCACCGGATTCCACAGCGGCGGCAGACCCGCCCGGCGCAGCATCGCCGCCAGGAACGGCAGATCGAAGGGCGCGTTGTGGAAGGCGAGCGGACGGTCGCCGCAGGCCTCGCGCAGCCGGCGCGCCACCTCGGCGCGCTTCGGCGCCCCCGCCAGCATGGCGGTGGTGATGCCGTGCACGGCGGTGGCGTCGGGCGGGATCGGACGGCCGATGTCGACCAGCGACGACCACGAGAGCTCCTCGCGGACGCGCGCGTCCACGAGCCGCACCACGGCGACCTCGACGATGACGGTGCCGTCGGACGGCGAGAACCCGGTGGTCTCGGTGTCGACGACCGCGATGTCGTGCCCGGCCAGCAGCGTCATCGCCCTCCGTCGCTCAGCGCGCGGCGCCCGCCCGGCTCATGAAGGCGTCGAAGT
>JBAIWU010000263.1:0-6151 GCA_037917155.1 Candidatus Eiseniibacteriota bacterium | reverse complement strand
CGTTGATCCAGTCCGCCATCGCCCGCGCCGTCGCCGGGGACGACCTGTCCCGCGACCTCGCCCGCGCCACCATGCAGCAGATCCTCGCCGGCGAGGCGACGCCCTCGCAGATCGCGGGGCTTGCGGTGGCCCTGCGCATGAAGGGCGAGACTGCGGAGGAGATCGCGGGCATGGCCGAGGCGATGCGCGCGCTCGTGCCGCCGCTGCACTCGAAGCGCTCGCCGCTGCTCGACACCTGCGGCACGGGCGGCGACAACGCCGGCACGTTCAACATCTCGACCACGGTGGCGATCGTCGTCGCCGCCTGCGGCGTCGCGGTGGCCAAGCACGGCAACCGCGCGGTCAGCAGCCGCACCGGCAGCGCCGACGTGCTGGAGTCGCTCGGCGTCGGCATCGACCTCACGCCGATCGACGCCGCGCGCTCGCTCGACGTGCTCGGCATCACGTTCCTGTTCGCGCCGAACTACCACGGCGCGCTCCGCCACGCGGTGGGGCCACGCCGCGACCTCGGCATCCGCACCGTGTTCAACGTGCTCGGGCCCCTGACGAACCCCGCCGGCGCCTCGCGACAGCTGCTCGGGGTCTACTCGGACTCGCTCGTCCGGCTCATCGCGGAGGTGCTCAAGGACCTCGGCAGCGAGCGCGCGCTGGTCGTGCACGGCCGCGACGGCATGGACGAGCTGACGGTGTTCGCGACCAACCACGTCGCCGAGCTCGAGGGCGGCCGCATCCGCGAGTACGAGGTGGACCCCGCCGAGTTCGGCCTGCGGCACGCGGAGCGCTCCGGCGTCGCGGGCGGCAGTGCAGCCGAGAACGCCGCCATGGTGCGCGCCATCCTCGGCGGCCAGCAGGGCGCGGGGCGCGACATCGTGCTGCTCAACGCGGCCGCCGCGCTCATGGTGGCCGGCGGCGTGCCGGACCTGAAGCACGGCATCGCGCGGGCGCGCGAGGTCATCGACGGCGGGCTCGCGACGCGCAAGCTCGCGGACATGGCCGCGTTCCGCGGCTGACGGCGGGAGGGACGCGTGTACTGCAGTCGCTGCGGCACCTGGGTTCCAGCGGGCGCGCCGGTGTGCCCGAGCTGCGGCACGGAGCAGGCGGGCGCGCCGCCGTCGCCGCCCGTCCGCGCCGGGGCCGCCGCGGCGGCCGCCGTTTCCCCGCCGGCGGCCGCGGTCGCCGTGCGCTACGGCGGCTTCTGGCGCCGCTTCGCCGCCGGGTGCGTGGACGCCCTCGTCCTGTTCTTCCCGAACGCGATCCTGCGCGAGCTCTCGGGCCTGCCTTCGCCGCTCTCGCTGCGCCCGCTGCCGGACGACATGCTCGGCCGCTCGCTCATGATGACCGCGATCATGACGCTCGTGACCTGGTGGTACTGCGCCCGGCTCGAGAGCTCGCACTGGCAGGGGACGCTGGGCCAGCAGCTCCTCGGGATGCGGGTCACGGACCTCGCCGGCCGGCGCATTTCGTTCCTGCGCGCGACGGCGCGATACTTCGGCCAGTGGCTCTCGCTGCTCCTGTGCGGCGTCGGCTACCTGTTCAACCTCTGGACGTCCCGCCGGCAGACGTTGCACGACATCGTCGCGGGCTGCGTGATCGTGCGGCCGAACGCGGCGGCGTTGCACGCGGCCGGGACGGCGGCGCCCACCTACGCGGAGCAGGCCCCATGAGCGAAACCGGCACGGATTTCCTGGCGCGGATCGCCGACGACCGCCGCCGGCGCGTCGATCAGGCGCGCGCGACCACGCCCGCGCACGCGCTGCGCGAGCATCTCGGGCCCTCGCGGCCTGCGGGCCGGCTCGAGCGCGCGCTGCGGCGCGGCGGCGAGGCGGGCGCATTGCGTCTGCTGTGCGAGGTCAAGCGCGCGTCGCCCTCGAAGGGCATGCTGAACGAGCGCGTCGACCCGGTCGCGATGGCGAAGCTGTACGCCGCCGGCGGCGCCGCCGCGATTTCGCTCGTCACCGAGCCCGACCACTTCCTCGGCGACCCGGAGTGGGTGAACCGCGTCCGGCCCGAGGTCGCGCTGCCGCTGCTGCTCAAGGACTTCGTCGTCGACTCGTACCAGATCCTCGACGCCGCGGTGCGCGGGGCGGACGGCGTGCTGCTGCTCGCCGCGCTGCTCTCGGAGACCGAGATGCAGCGCTACGTCACCGAGGCGCGCCTGCTCGGCCTCGATGCGCTCGTCGAGGTGCACGATGACGTCGAGATGCTCCGCGCGCTGCGCGCCGGCGCGACGCTCGTGGGCATCAACAACCGCAGCCTGCGCACCTTCGAGGTGGACCTCGGAACGTCGCTCCGGCTGCTGCCCTCGCTCCCGGCGCACGTCACCGCCGTCGCCGAGAGCGGCCTGTCGGCGCCGGCGGACCTGCAGCGGCTGCGCGCGACGCGCTGCGACGCCGTGCTGATGGGCGAGGTGTTCATGACCAGCCCCGATCCCGCCGCCACGCTCGCCTCACTGGCCGCGGCGGCTCGCGGCGCGGCGTGAGGTCCCGCCGCACGATCGTCAAGGTCTGCGGGCTGACGCGGGCCGAGGACGCCGCGTGGGCGCTCGCGTGCGGCGCGGACTGGCTCGGCTTCATCGTCGCGGCCGGCGGCCCGCGCGAGATCGGCGCCGAGGGCATGGCCGCGATCGTGGACGCCCTGCCCGCGGGCGCGACCGGCGTGGCGGTGCTCGCGGGCGTCAACCCCGACCAGGCGCTGGCGCTGGGCCGGAGCGCGAAGGCGGCGCGGCTGCAGCTCCATCACTGCGACCCGGCCGCGTGGCCAGCCGACTTCCCCCTGCCGTGCGCGTTCGTGACCGGCGTCGACGCCGAGGGGCGCACGCACGGCGCGCTCGCGCCCGAGCCGCACCTCGCGCAGCTCGACACCGCGCTCGGCGCGCGGACCGGCGGCACCGGGCGGACGTTCCCGTGGGCGCGTGCGCGGGCGCTGTGCGGCGACCGGCCGTTCGTGCTCGCGGGCGGGCTCGGGCCCGACAACGTCGCCGAGGCGATCGCCGTCGCGGCCCCGTTCGGCGTCGATGCGTCGTCGCGGCTCGAGCGCGCGCCCGGCATCAAGGACCAGGACCAGGTGCGGCGCTTCGTCGCCGCCGTGAGGGAGTGTGACGCGCGTGACCGCGAGCCAGCCTGACGACACCGGCCACTTCGGGCCCTACGGGGGACGCTTCGCCCCGGAGACGCTCATCCCCGCGCTGGAGGAGCTCGAGCGCGAGTACCGCCGCGCGCGAGCCGACGCGGGCTTCGAGCGCGAGCTGGCCGACACGCTGCGCGACTTCGCGGGCCGGCCCACGCCGCTCGTCGAGGCGCGCCGGCTCTCCGAGGCCGCGGGCTGCCGCGTGTTCCTCAAGCGCGAGGACCTGCTCCACACCGGTGCGCACAAGATCAACAACACGATCGGCCAGTGCCTGCTCACGACCCGCATGGGCAAGCCGCGCGTCATCGCCGAGACCGGCGCCGGCCAGCACGGCGTCGCCACGGCGGCCGCGGCCGCGCGCTTCGGGCTCGCGTGCACCGTCTACATGGGCAGCGAGGACGCACGCCGGCAGAAGCTCAACGTCGAGCGCATGCGCCTGCTCGGCGCCGAGGTGCGCGAGGTCGACGCCGGATCGCGCACGCTCAAGGACGCCATCAACGAGGCGATGCGCGACTGGGTCACGCGCGTGCGCGACACGCACTACGTGCTCGGCTCGGTGCTCGGCCCGCACCCGTTCCCCGAGATGGTGCGCGACTTCCACCGCGTCATCGGCGTCGAGGCGCGGGCGCAGTTCGCCGCGCTCGCGGGCGCCCTGCCCGACATCCTCGTGGCGTGCGTGGGCGGGGGCAGCAACGCGATCGGGCTCTTCCACGCGTTCCTCGGCGACGGCTCGGTGCGCAAGGTGGGCGTCGAGGCCGGCGGCCACGGCCTCGCCTCGGGCCGGCACGCCGCTCGCGTGCCCGAGCACAGCGTCGGCGTGCTGCACGGCACCCGCACGCTGATTCTGCAGGACGAGCACGGCATGGTGCGCGAGACCCACTCGGTCTCGGCCGGGCTGGACTATCCCGCGCTGGGCCCCGAGCACGCGTGGCTGCTCGACCAGGGCCTGGCCGAGTACGCCTCCGCGACCGACGACGAGGCGCTCGCGGCGTTCGAGACGCTCTCGCGGCTCGAGGGCATCCTGCCGGCGCTCGAGTCCTCGCACGCGATCGCATGGGTGCTGCGCGAGGGCCGGGCGCTGGGGCGGGACACGCGCGTCGTGGTCAACCTCTCCGGCCGGGGCGACAAGGACGTGGCCGAGGTGCTGCGCGTGACGGGGAAGGGATAGCGGCGGGGACGTGTGCGGCCGGCCCGGCGGCCGGGGGACTCAGGCCCCGCCCGTGCCCAGCATGTAGTCGAGCACGTCGGCGGCCGCGTAGCGGTCGCGGCCCGCGAGGAACGTCCCCAGCTCCGCGAGGTCGTCGCCGCTGGTCAGGAGCGGCGGCTCCAGCGAGCCATCGTTGCGGCGCTGCGCCAGTCCGATCACCGCGAGCAGCGCGTTGCAGAGGCACTTGCGCCCCGGGGTGCCCTGCGGCGAGCCTCCCTTGGCCTCGAACTGGTCCTGGGGCTCGCTCGCGCATCGGTAGCCGGGCGAGCGGCCGGGCCGAGCGTACGCGTTCCGCAGGTACCCGAGGTCGCAGACGCGCTCGCGCTCGACGCCCTGGGCGGGATCGCCATGCCACGAGACGACCTTGAACGGAAAGCCGGTGGGCGAGGCGCGCGAGTCGGTGCGCACGCGGACCGTCCCGCGCGCGATGCCCGCCAGCACCGAGCGCCGGATGGGCTCCGCGATCCCCGATTCGTCGCAGTAGGCGAACAGCGTCCCGATCTGAACGCCCGCGGCGCCGGCCGCGGTGGCCTCCGCGAGGCGGTCCGGATGCCCGGCGCCGCCCGCGACCCAGAACGGCAGGCCCAGCGAGCCGATCTGCTCGAGGTCTACCGCATCGCGAGGGCCGTAGACGGGCCGGCCGGTCCCGTCCGCGGGGCCGTTGCCGCGCGGGGGCGCGTTGTGCCCGCCGGCGGTCGGGCCCTCGATAACGAAGCCGTCGACGCGGCTCGTGGCCTTGCGGGCGAGCACCGTCGCGAGCGAGTTGCTGGCGACGATCGGCAGGAAGCGGGGGCGGCGCAGCACGAGCGGCGGCACGCCGCCCCAGTGCGCGGCGGGGTCGAAGCGGAGCTGCTCCACCTCGCCGGGCGCGGCGTCCTCGAGGTCGAGGCGCATCTGCGCGGGCTGGTGCGCGGCCAGCGCGTCGAGCACCGCGGGGATCTCACGCGGGATCCCGGCGCCCATGAGCACGAAGTCGACCCCGGCCAGCATGGCGCCGTAGAGCAGCGCGAGGTTCGGCATCTGCACCTTGGTGAGCTGGTTCATGCCCACGAGGCCGTCGTGGCCCTCCTTGGCGAGGTGCACCTCGACGAACGCCGCGAGCATGGTGAACTGCTCGCGCGCACGGCTGACGAGCTGCTGGTACATGGGCAGCGTGGCGTAGGGCTGCCCCGGCGCGCGGCCCCCGGGCCGGAAGAGCTTCGCGAGCGCCTCCGCGGCCACCTGCGGGATGGGGAAGCTGGCCATGGCGCGGCGCATGTGGCCGTCGGCGTCGCCGTCCTGCAGGCGGCGCGCCAGCACGGAATCGATCGCGGTGCCCGAGACGACGCCGAGCTGGCCGAGGCGCGAAACGGCGCGCGCCAGCTTCCAGTTGGAGACTCCGATGCCCATGCCGCCCTGGATGATGCGGGGCAGCTCGAATTCGTACGGGAGGGAGCGGGACGGGGGAATCGCGACAGCGTCGGACAGCGTGAACCACCTTGTTGTGCGTTGGGTCGGGACCCGCAGGGGGTCCTGCACGATCGGGCCACGGTAACACCGTGAGCGGGCCACCGACAGTACCATCGGCATCGCACGGCCGCGATCGGACCCGCGCCGCGACAATTGGCCGTTCCGTGCCACCGTGAACCGGCCCGGCGCGCGCTGCGATGCGGGAGTCGCGGCGCGCGCCGCGTGACCGTGCGACCGGGCTGTGCTATACACCTAGGCCCGCCGTGCGCCCGTAGCTCAATTGGATAGAGCGTCAGCCTCCGGAGCTGAAGGTTACAGGTTCGATTCCTGTCGGGCGCACCATCGATTCCGCCGCCGCGCGGCCAGGGA
>JBAIWU010000262.1:0-1505 GCA_037917155.1 Candidatus Eiseniibacteriota bacterium | reverse complement strand
CGCAGAACCTGTACGGCTGGCTGCTGCGCGGGCCGCACTGGTACGGCGGCGTGCCGGTGCCCGACCCGCACGGCATGAGCCTGCTGCTCACCACGCCGTACCTGCTGCTCGCGCTCTGGCCGCGCCGTGTGACGCGCCTGGAGTGGCTCGCTCTGGCGCAGTTCGCGGTGATCGCGGTGCCGTCGCTCCTCTACTATAACGACGGCTGGGTGCAGTTCGGACAGCGCTTCGCGCTGGACGGCATCGTGCTCGCATTGCTCGCGGCCTCGTACGGCGCGGTGCGCGCGCCGCGCTGGCTCGTGGTGGCCCTGACCGCGTGGGGCGTGGTCGTGGGCGCGTGGGGCCTGCAGTGGTTCCAGGCCACGTTCACCCACTGACGCCCTCCGGGCGTCCTCAGCGCATCCGGTAGAGCAGCATGCAGCCGGCCGGCATGGCGTCCGGCACACGCGTGTAGAGCGGCTGCAGCCCGAAGCGCAGCGGCACGCTGCTGCGGCCCGCGCGCGTCGTCATGCGCTGCGCCAGGCCGACGTAGTAGTAGCTGCTCACCGCGTACCAGTCGCTCGCATCGCCGAACGCGCCGCCCGTGTACGGCACGTAGTCGATGCCGTAGACGCCGGGGTCTTCCGTGCCGTGGTACGAGAGGTAGATCCGGCCGATGCCGCGCCGATGCATCTCGTCGCGCAGCGCGATGAGGCCCTGCCCCCAGTCCACGTTCGAGTCGTTGACGATCCACTGCCCCTTCGCCGGCCCGCCCGCGAGGGCGTTGTAGAACGACAGGTGCCACGGCGCGTGCGCGCCCGCCTCGAGCGCCTGCACGCACGCCAGCACGATCGCCGCGCGCCGCCAGCCCGGCGCGTCGCCGCGGCGGCCCGAGGCGAGCGCGCCCAGCGTTACCGCGAGCGCCGGCACCATGGGCAGCACGTAGCGGATGCCGATGCCGAGCCGGCCCACGAACACGGCGACGAACAGGAACAGCGCCGCCAGCGCGAGCGGCCAGAGCAGCCGGCGCCAGCCGGGCCGCCGCGCGATCGCGTACGCCAGCAGCGTCGCGAGCGCGCCGAGGAAGCCGAGCGGCCACTTGACCGCCAGCGCGACCGGGAAGTACGCGAGCGGCGCGGTGGGATAGATGCGCCCCAGCAGGAAGCTCGGCGTCTGGCCCGCCTGCGACTCCACCGCCTGGCGGTCGAAGCCCATGAGGTACGTGTCGGGGATCGGCAGCCGCAGGCCGGGCGCGTGCGCGGCCAGCGCGCGGAACGACGCCGACTCGAACGGCCACGCGCGCAGCGGCAGGAAGGACGTGCGCCCCAGGTAGCCGGCATTCAGCGCGACCAGCGTGGACACGCCCAGCAGCACGAAGCCGAGCACGAGCCGCTTGGGGTGCCGCACGCGGCGCGCGAGCAGCTCCACCGCCGCCATCACGAGCAGCAGCGGCGGCAGGAAGACCGCGGTGAAGCGGACCAGGAAGGTGAACGCAAGGCCGCCCGCCGCGACCCACCACGCGGACC
>JBAIWU010000261.1:0-3976 GCA_037917155.1 Candidatus Eiseniibacteriota bacterium | reverse complement strand
GGCGTGCTCGTCCTGCGCGCCGCCGCGACCGGCGAATGGCGCCGCGAGCGCACGGACGACCCGGCGGACGGCGCCGTGCCCTTCCGCGACGCGCGCAGCACGACGTTCGCCGAGGCCACGTGGCTCGCGAGCCGCGGCCCCCTGCAGTGGTTCGTGGGCGGTGCCTTTCGACGAGATGCGTATGCGAATCTTGATATTCAGGCGCTTGATCTCACCGACGTGACGCCGGCGCTCATGGCGCACGGCACGTGGACCGCGAGCCCCTGGCTCGCGCTCTCTGCGAGCGAGCGGCTCGACGCCAGCCGACGCGCCGGCACGATCGGCAGCCCGCGCGTCTCGCTGCTTCTCCACGCCGCGCACGCGCTCGAGGCGCGCCTCTCGGCCGGCACCGGCTTCGCCGCGCCGACCGCGTTCACGGACGAGACACAGGCGATCCGGCTCGCGCGCCTCGTGCCGCCGGCGCACCTCGCCGCGGAGCGCATCCGCGGCGCGTCCCTGGACCTGACCGGACGTCGCGGCCCCGTCGAGCTGAACGGCACGCTCTACGCCTCGGAGATCCGGCGCGCGGTGCTGCTCGACGAGGAGCCCGCAGGCGCGCCGGGCATGGTGGCGCTCGAGAACGCGCCCGGCCCCACGCGCACGCGCGGCGCCGAGCTCTTCGCGGTGCTCTCGCGAGAGCCGCTCGCCGTCACCGCGTACGAGTCCTGGCTCGAGGCCACCGAGGTCGACCCCGCCACCGGCCTGCGCCGCGACGTGCCGCTCACCGCGCGCAACGCCGCCGGCGTCGACGTCGCGTGGGACGAGGACGACACCGGCACTCGCGTCGGCCTCGAGGCCTTCCACACCGGCCCGCAGTCGCTCGAGCACGATCCGCTGCGCACCCGCAGCGAGCCGTACTGGACCGTGGGCGTGCTCGTGTCGCAGCGCGTCGGGCGCGCGCTGCTCTACGTGAACGGCGACGACCTCGGCGACGTCCGCCAGACGCGCTGGGAGCCGCTGCTCCTGCCCGCGCCCGGTCCGGGGGGCCGCGTCACGACGGACGCCTGGGCCCCGCTCGAGGGACGCACGTTCAACGCCGGCGTGCGCTGGAGCTTCTAGCGCGACCCCGCACCGCGCGCCGCACGAGGCGCGTGCGAAGATCCCGGACGGCCGCGAGCGGCCCTTCCCTCGCGCTTCGCTCGCATGAACCCGATGCCTTGGACCTGATCCGCCGCATACTGGTTGTGCGCTCGGCGGCGCAGCCTGAGATTGGCGACCGTCGCCTCCCCGCCGCGCGCGACCGGCGTGACGTGATCGAACTCGAGCCCGGAGCGCGCCCCGCGACGCTGGCCGCTGTCACTCACGAACGTGCATCGGCCTTGCTCACGCGCCCACACGGCACGCTTGATCCCGGATGCGATCTGGCGCGGGTGCGGGTTCGACGCGAGGCGACGCCGCGAGCGGCGTGCTCTCTCCGGCGTCAGCTGCCCCCCGAGTACTAGGGGGCATCATGCCAACTCGCCCCGGGGCGAGTTGTGACTTTGTCAGGGCGCTTCGCGCCAGCGCCGCGAGCTCGACCGAATCCGCGCCGGTCAGGGGCCGCAGGCGCCTCGGCACGTCCGGCCGCGGGAAACGTGCGGCGAGCAGCGCCTCGATCTGTGCCCTGCTCTTGTGTGTGGCAGCCGCCAGCAGTTCTCGCCCGTCATGATCCGAACGACACGCCGGAGAATGGCGGCGCATGACAGGCACCATCGCGGGGGCGATCGCCCGCGGGGCGCGCGTGATCGACCCGCGCACTCGCGTCAATCGAACACGCGAATGCATCAATGGCTGATTCATGGGGCTCGCCGCAGCCGGCGGGGCGCCGGCGGGCGCCACGCACAGCACGGGCGAGAGCGCGGGGACGGGACGTCCGGGCGGTGCGGGGAGCGACGGGTCCCGTGCGAGCATGGCGCCCGCCGAAGCCCCGCCCGCGTCGCCCCCGGCTCACGCGAGCCGGCCGTCGCCCCCGGCCCCATGCGAGCCGCTGGATGCGTCAAGCGAGCACGCTGTCCGGCCCGCGCGTCTCGTTCACTTCCTGCTCAGCACCTGGCGCGTGAGGCGGACGACGTCGGCGATCGTGGGGTCGGACGCGATGAGGGCCTGCGGGACGTCGGCGAGCGCCGCCTCGGCGTCGAGGCGCCGGCCGCGAAGCGCGGCGATGAGCGCCTCGTGGGCGCGGGACGCGGGACGCGGCAGGCCCGCGTCGCGCGCGCGCACGAGCGTCGACTCCGCGGCGTCGAGCCGGCCGGCCTGGATCTGCAGTCGGACGAGCGCGCCCCACTCGTTGTAGAGGTGCGCGTCCATGCGGAGCGCCCGGTGGAAGGCGCGCTCGGCGTCGGCGAAGCGCCCGGCGCGGGTGGCGTCCCACCCCTCGCCCGCCAGCACGCTCGCGGCGCCGCCGGGAACCAGCGCGAGGCGTTGCTCGAGGCTGTCCGCCTGCGCGGTCCGGCCCTCCCGGTCGTACGCCAGCGCGAGCGCGCGCATCGCGTCGGCATAGGCGGGGCTCGCCCGCAGCGCGCGCTCGTACCATCCCACCGCGTCCGCCGCACGGCCGGTCTGCTCGAGCGCGGCGCCGTAGTTGTAGTCGAGCGTCGCGCGCGCGTCGGCGGGCATCTCCGCTCCGGCCGCTTCGGCGTAACGCACGGCCCGCTCGAGGAAGCCCACCGCGAGGTCGGCGCGTCCGCGCTGCAGCCAGCGCATGCCGATGTCCGCGGCGACCGCCTCGCGATAGGCGGCCGCGCCCAGCCCGGGCGCGGGAGCGAACGCGAGCGCGAGGCCCGCGGCGGCACCCGCGCCGAGCCACGCGATCGACGCGCGCGAGCGGCTCGCGATCGCCTCCCCGATGCCCTCCACGCCGAACGCCGCGAGCAGCGCCACGAATGGCACGACCTGGTGGCGGTAGCGGTCGGTGACGAAGAATGCCGCGGTGCCGAGCGTGACGAGCAGCGCGCCCGCGAGCAGGAAGCGGCCCGTCGCGCCGCGCGTCCACGCGCGCCGCGCGCCCGCGAGCGCGAGCACGGCCAGCGCGGCGAACCCGCCGAGGAACGTCGCGCCGGGCGGCCCCGCGATCTCGCGATACTCGTCCACGTTCTCGATCTGCGGGTACTCGCGCCGGTTCCACAGCATGCCGAGCTTGCGCACCTGGAGCCCCAGGGCGCGCACCGGGTGCGATCCCATCTCGCGCCACGCGATCGCGGACCACCACCGCGAGCTGGCCACCGGATCGAGGCTCACGTGCTGGACCGTGCGCAGGTACTCGCGCCCGTCCGCGTCGACGCCGCCCTCGGAAGGGCTCCCGGCGTCCACGTTGCCGAAGTGGGCCTCGGGCGCGTTCCTCCACGACCCCGTCGCCCCCGGCCCATTGCCGACCCATAGATTGAATCCGAAGTTGTACGTGAACGGCACGAGCCTTCCCGAGACGGCCACGTTGCGCGCGGCCACGGGCATGACGATGGCCCCGAATCCGAGCGCGAGCGCCAGCACGCGCAGCGACGCCGCGCGCAGCGCCCCGCGCCAGGGTCCGAGCAGCAGCAGCGCGGGCAGGAGCAGCAGCGCCGCGGTCGCGCGGCCCTCCGCGAGCACGCCCACGAGCGCACCCAGCACGAGCGGGCCCGCGATCCTCGTGCGCGGCCAGTCCGTGCGCGCGACCCACCAGAGCAGCAGGGCCTGCGCGAAGAACAGCAGCGACTCCATGAGCACGAGATCGTCGAAGAACACGGCCATGGGATACGCGGCGACGGCCACGCCGCCGAGCAGGCCGACCAGCGGACGCGTGAGCCGGCGCGCGGCGTCCGCGAGCAGCACGACGGCGGCGGCGCCCCAGACGGCCTGCGTCGCGAGGATCGTTGGGATCGAGTCCGACGCGAGCATCCTCAGGCCGGCCAGCACGTAGGGATAGAGCGGCCCGAAGAACCACAGGTTCCGGCCCACGATCCCGTGGCGAAGGATGTGCCCG
>JBAIWU010000260.1:0-2342 GCA_037917155.1 Candidatus Eiseniibacteriota bacterium | reverse complement strand
CAACAAGCACCTGGCTGCCGGCGCGCAGCTCTCGTTCCCGGGCGTGAAGCTCTACGCCGAGGTCGTGTCCGCGGCCAACACCGGGGCCGCGTTCGGCCTCCGCTTCGGGCTCTAGGAGGCCACCATGCGCAGACACCACAAACGCGTCCTCGCCCTGCTGGCGGCCGCGCCGCTCGCGCTCTCGGGCTGCATCACGATCCCGACCGTCGCGGACCGCGTCGTCGAGCTGGTCACGACCGAAGCGGTCTCGGACACGGTCCATGCGTACGGCAACACGAACACGATCGTGAACACGGGTGGCCTCGACGTGAACTCGATCGACGTCGTCCCGATCCTCGCCGACGCGGGGATCGACGCCTCGGAGCTGAGCAGCATCACGGTGGCGAACCTCGCCTACCGCGTGGTCACGCCGGACACGGTCGCGTCCCGCCACCTCTCGGGCACGATCACGGTCTCCGCCGGCGGCGGTCCCTCCACCGACCTCGTCAACCCGTTCGAGGTGGACGCGGGCGCGGTCACGGGCTGGATCACGGTCCCCATGCAGCACGCGGGCATCACCCAGATGAACCACCTGCTGGCCGAGCTGCTGGCCGTGGTCAAGGCCGGCGGCGGCACGGTCCCCAACGGCATCCTGCTCTACTCGGTCTCCGGCACCTCGAGCCCGGCCTCGACCACGACCGACTTCCGGTACGAGCTGCGCCTGACGGTGAACATCTCGGGCAACGTCAGGACGAAGGTCCTCACCGGCAGGTAGGCGCAACGGGCGGGGCCGCGGCGCGTGCCCCGGCCCCGTTCGCCCCGCCCTCCCGCGGGACGGTCGGCGGCCGACGGTGTAGGCTGTGCGCGCGGGCGTGTGGTCCGGTCGCCGCGATGTCCACGGAAAGGAGACGCCGTCATGAGCAAGGGAGCCACCTTCGCACTGGTCATCCTCGTGCTGGTCCTGGCGGGCGGGAGCCTCGTGCTCTGGCAGAAGTACCACGCGCTGCAGGGCAGCTACGCCAGCATGCGCTCGTCGCAGGACGCGACCCAGCTTCGCTACGGCGACGCCCTCAGCGCGATCGCCGAGATCCAGGACAGCCTGAGCACGCTCGGCGTCTCGGAGGCCACGCGGCCGCTGCTGCCGGGCTCGCCCGCCGCCGAACGCGGCCTGTCCGTGCTGCGGGGGCGCGAGGCCCTCGACCGCATCGCGCTGCTCAAGGCGGGCATCGAGCGCACCAAGGCGCGGCTGCAGGACCTCGAATCCCGCGCCCGCATGAGCCGCGTGAAGATCGCCGGGCTCGAGCACGTGATCCAGAACCTGCGCCGCTCGATCGCCGAGAAGGAGGCGATCATCGCCACGCTGACGAACTCGGTGGACTCGCTGCACACCGCGGTGGCCGGGCTCCAGACCGAGGTGCAGACCGCGAACGAGACCGTGGCGCTGCGCGAGGGCACGATCGCGGAGCAACGCCGCGAGCTGGGCGTGGTCTACTACGTGATCGGCGACCGCCGCAGCCTGACGCGCTCGGGGGTCGCGGTCTCGACCGGCGGCCTGCTGGGCCTGGGCTCGGTGCTGGTCCCCTCGCCCACCGCGAGCCCCAGCGCGTTCCGCCCGCTGGACACCGACTCCGAGACGGTGATCGCGATCCCCGCGCCGCATGCGCGCGTGCTGAGCGCCCAGCCGGCGTCGAGCTACTCGCTCACCTCGGCGGGCAAGTCCTCGACGCTCCGCATCCTCGACCCGCACGCGTTCCGCACGGTCAAGCACGTCGTCATCCTGAGCCAGTCGTGACCGCGCCGGAGCGGCCGCCGCGCCACGGCCGCGCCCGGACTCCTTCGAGAACGCCCCGCGGCGCCGGGGCGTTCTCGAACGAAGCCTAGGCCACGATGCGGTGCTCGACGCCCTGCTCGCGCAGGAACGCGGCGGCGTCGGGCCCGCGCAGGCAGGCGAGCGTGGACAGCGTGCCGGCCTCGAGGCACGTGGCCGCGAGCACGGTGACCGACCGCGGCGCGCCCTCCACCGGCCAGCCGGTGCGGGGATCGAGCAGGTGGCCCAGGCGCCGCCCGCCCACGGTCACGAAGCGCCGCGCGTCGCCGCTGGTCGCGAGCCCGCCGCGCTCGAGGTCCACGCGGTAGAGCGCGGCCTGGCCGGT
Source organism: Candidatus Eiseniibacteriota bacterium (assembly GCA_037917155.1). Classification (GTDB taxonomy): domain Bacteria; phylum Eisenbacteria; class RBG-16-71-46; order RBG-16-71-46; family RBG-16-71-46; genus CAIXRL01. The sequence goes on along the minus strand of JBAIWU010000260.1, from coordinate 210 downwards.
CCGCGCCGGGTCGTCTACGCCCACCGACCACGGCCGGGCCCCGCGTCGCGGGCCGCTGGCGAAGAGGTCGCCGCCGAAGTTGACCAGGGTCGCCGCGTCCGTGCGCTCCGCGAGCCGCGCGGCGGCGCGGTCGACCGCGTACTCCTAGCCGATCCCGCCGAGGTCGATCTCCATGTCGGCCGGCAGCGTGAGCACCGGACGCTCCCAGCG
>JBAIWU010000259.1:0-1971 GCA_037917155.1 Candidatus Eiseniibacteriota bacterium | reverse complement strand
CGCTCGGCGGGGCCACGATCGAGGTGGGGACGGCGGAGCTCTTCGAGTCGGTCGGCGTGACGCCGCCGGCGGAGGCGGTCGCGCACGTCGAGGCGTTCGCGGAGGAGGCGAAGACCGCCATGATCGTGCGCAGCGGCGACGCGTGGGGCGTGATCGCAGCCGCCGACCAGGTGCGGCCGACGGCCGCCGACACGGTGCGCGCGCTGCGCGGACTGGGGGTCGCCCGGCTGGCGGTGCTCTCCGGCGACAACGAGCACACCGTGCAGGCGATCGCCCGGCGCACGGGCGTCGACGAGCAGCACGGCCGGCTGCTGCCCGAGCAGAAGGTCCACGTGGTCGCGGACCTCGAGCAGCGGCACGGCGCGGTCGCGATGATCGGCGACGGCGTGAACGACGCGCCCGCGCTCGCGCGCGCGAGCGTCGGCATCGCGATGGGCGGCATCGGCAGCGACGCCGCGATGGAGAGCGCCGACGTGGTGCTCATGGCGGACGACCTCACCGCGCTGCCCTACGCGCTGCGGCTCGCGCAGTCCGCGAACCGCGTCGTGGCGCAGAACCTGGTGATCGCGACCGGCGTCATGCTCGCGCTGGTGACGTGGGTGTTCGCGGGCCAGTACCTGCCGGTGGGCCAGCTCAAGCTGCCGGTCGCGGTGTCCGGCCACGAGGGCAGCACGGTCGTCGTGATCCTGAACGGCCTGCGCCTGCTCGCCGGGCGCCGCGCCGGCGCTTCAGCGCGCGGTCACGATGACGTTGTCGTAGTACACCGTGCACTCGCCGCTGCCACCGGTGTACGCGGCGAGACCGATGCGGCCGCGCTTCGCCTTGGACTGCGTGCGGTCGATGCGCAGGTCGCCGTTGACCCAGATGCGCACGTGGTCGTCCACGGCCTCGACCCGCACGTGGTTCCAGGTCGCGTTCGCGTTGGTCGCGCTGTTCTTGCCGACCGGCCAGTCGCGCACGTACGCGAGCACGTCCTGGTAGGTGCCGCCGCGCAGGTCGACGCCGATGCCGATGTCGCCGTCGGCGCGCACCACAGCGCCCTTGTCGACGCCCCGGATCATGCACACGTCGAAGTCGAGCGCGTAGTTGGTCCAGGCCGAGTCGCCGGCCCAGATCAGCGAGCGGACCTGCTTGTGGTCCGGCAGGTCGGCGAGCAGGGCGCGGTGGCGGACGGTCCACACGTCCGCGCGGTCCGGGCGCCAGTGGGCGAGGCCCTTGGAGAAGTCGTCCGCGAACAGCACCCCGCGCGGGGGCGGGGCGAAACGCGGCGGCTGCGGCGGCACCGTGTCCCGGGACGAATCGGTCGTGCTGCCGCAGAGGAGCGGCAGCACGGCGAGCGCGAGCCAGACGTAGCGACGGTTCACCATGTCGGCGTCCCCTGCCGTGTGAGTGGATCCGCGTGGCGGGGATCCACCCGGTTCATCGGCCGCTTTCGTCAGAATCTCAAGCTGAGCCCTCCCTGCAGCTGACGGGTCTGGCCGCTCGAGCCGCCGTGATCATGCTCCCATCCGCCGCTCCAATACCAGCGCCGACCGAGGGCCAGGTCGATGTCCACGCTCTCCCACCACTCCCGGTCGTCCAGAACCGGTGACGTGACGCGGGTCTGACGTGTGCCGCCGGCCACCTCGACGTGCGAGAGCGGCCAGGGGTCGAAGCCCACGCTGCCGGAGGCGAGCCGGCTGGCCACGGTCGCGCCGTCGAAGCGGGACACCCGGCCGCGTATCGCGAGGTTGCGCGGCCCGATCCGGAGGCCCTCGGCGCTCCATGTCCACGCGTGCGAGCGGTCGGCGCCCGCGTTCTGCCGCACCTCGCCCGCGAGGCGCACGTGCTGCAGGAGCTGCGCATCCCCGCCGAGCCAGGCGCCCTGCCGGTAGGCGTCGTCGAACTGCGTCTCGGGCGTCAGGCGGTCGCGGTAGAGCCGCACGTTGCGGCGGTTGTCGTAGCCCGCGGTGAGGGCGGCCCAGCGGTTCA
>JBAIWU010000258.1:0-1634 GCA_037917155.1 Candidatus Eiseniibacteriota bacterium | reverse complement strand
AACGCGAGCAGGTGCCACGCTTCGGCGTTGTCGGGGTTCAGGTCCACCGCGCGCTTCAGGTCGGCGAGCGCGTCGTCGTTGAAGCCGCGGTGGTAGGACACCTCGCCGAGGTGGGAGTCGACCACCGAGGAATCCGGGTCGAGCTCGCGGGCGCGGTGCAGCCACTCGCTGGCGGCGTCGAGGTTGCCGCGGCGCTGCTCGAGCAGGCCCATCTGGAGCAGCGCGCCGAGATGCTTCGGCTCGTCGGCCAGCAGCGCCTGGAACTCGTGGACCGCGTCCTCCACCTGGCCCATCGCCGCGAACGCGCGGCCGAGCTCCCAGCGCGCGTCGCGGTCGTCCGGCTTCTGGCGCAGCCGCTCGCGCAGCTCGGCGATGCGCCGGTCGTAGAAGCCGGTCTCGCCGTAGACGATCTCGAGGTTGTTCTGCGCGACCGTCATCCGCGGATCGAGCTCGAGCGCGCGGGTGAAGGCGGCAACGGCCTCGTCGACGAGGCCGCGCTGGTAGTAGAGAACGCCCAGGGTGTTGTGCGCGCCGGCGTCCGACGGGTCGATCCGCCGCGTGAACGACCGGAGGACGGCGAGGTCGCGCTCGGAGGCGGGAGCCGGCGTCATCGGGGGCTTGGCCCTTACGTCAGCTTGACGGCCTGGAGGATCGCGCGCAGCGAGCTGAAGTCCGGGACCAGCAGGAAATGCCCGCGCAGCTCTTCGTCCGCCGCGACGAACATGAACTGCGTCTCGACGCAGAACACGTAGTCGCGGTCGGAACCGAAATTCAGGTACGCCGAGGTGAGCACCGCGGCCGCGGAGTCGATGACCAGGCTCGGCACCGACGGCAGCAGCATCATGCCCATGAACGACGACAGCGCGTTCATGTAGGCCGAGCAGAGGATGTTGCCGGCCTCCTTGAGGCTCGACTGCTCGAGCATGCCGAAGGTCTGCGTCGTCCCGCGGGGCCGGTTGAGCAGCAGGTCGCACAGGTGCTTCGCCGCGGGCTCCGGGAAGACCAGCATCGTGCGCCCGGTCAGGTCGCCGAGCATGTGCAGCAGCACCGCGGCGACGACCTCGCCCGGGTCGCCGAGCAGGTCGGCGGTCTCCTCGAGCCGCGTGACCTGGATGCGGGGCACGCTGATCATCACGCGGTGGTTGGTCATCTGCGACAGCGCCGTGGCCGCGTGGCCGGCGCCGATGTTCTCGACCTCGCGCAGCGCGTCGAGCTGGAGCTCCTTCAGATCACGGATGTCGTCCATGGTCTCTCCTCACACCAGCCCGCCGGCGTCCAGGATCAGCGCCGGCTGCCCATCGCCCAGGATCGTCGCGCCGCTGAACACCGGCAGCGTGCCTTTCGGCGCCTCGAAAGCCTTCACCACGATTTCCTGCTGGCCCGCCAGCGCGTCTACCATCACCCCGGTGCGCCGGTCGCCCACCTCCAGCACGATCACCGGCAGCCGCACCGCCGGCGCCACGTCGCCCGAACCGGGCGGCCCGCCCTGAGCGCCCCCCAGCAATTCGCGCAGCCGGACCAGCGGCACCAGCCGGCCGCGCAGCAGGAACGCCTCGCGCCCCTGCACCCGCTGGATTTCCTCGGGCTTCGGGTCCACCGTTTCGGCCACGTGGGTCAGAGGCAGCGCGTAGGTC
>JBAIWU010000257.1:0-5053 GCA_037917155.1 Candidatus Eiseniibacteriota bacterium | reverse complement strand
GCGGACGGCAACACGATCACGATCGACGGGTACCCCAAGCCGCTCCCGCTCCCGGACGAGGAGCGCACGATGATCGCCGAGGCCTCGCGGCGCCGCAGCGAGGAGCGGGCGAAGCAGCAGCTCTCGGTCCGGCGCTGGATCGACGACCTGCCGTGGGTGCAGGCGAACGAGCGGCTCGAGTCGCAGCCGACCGTGAACATCGAGGGGCTGGTCGGCGGCTACACGGGCCCGGGCGGCAAGACGATCCTGCCGCACCGCGCGGCCGCCAAGCTCGACATGCGGCTGGTGCCCGGCATGCGCAAGGACGACGCGGTCGCGGCGCTCCGGGCGCATCTCGCCGCGCACGGCTTCGGCGACATCGAGGTGCACGTGACCGGGGGTTACGACCCGACGAGCACGGCGGCCTCGTCGCGGCTCGTCCAGGCGCAGCTCGCGGTCCTCAAGCGCGCCGGGATCGATCCGGTGCTCTGGCCGCGCAACGCCGGCTCGTATCCCGGCTACGTGTTCACGGGCGAGCCGCTCCGGCTCGCCTCCGGGCACTTCGGGCTCGGCCACGGCAGCGGCGCGCACGCGCCCGACGAGTACTACGTCATCGAGTCGAGCAACCCCAAGGTGCAGGGCTTCGACGGCGCGGTCCTCTCGTTCGTCCAATACCTGTTCGAACTCGCGAAGTAGTCCGGCGGCCCCCGGCTCGGCAGGGGCGGGGGTCACCTTTGGTCGCCCTTTGCCGGGGTCCGGGGCCGGGGTACGATTTTGCGATCCTCGGCACATTCCAGGGCCCCGGCGGTCCGCCGCCGGCGCCAGGCCGTTCCCGAGCCGCCCTGCCGGCCGCCCCATGGCGTCCGGCGCGGAGCCCCAGACCGAAAGGCCTCCATCCTTGCGCACCGCCCCCACGAGAATCCTCGCCCCGCTGCTGGCGCTCGCCTCCCTGCTTGGCCCGGCCGTCCCCACCGTCTCCGCCGCCGTTCCGTTCCCGATCTCGAGCGGCAACTACTTCGAGAGCTTCGGCGACATCGCGAACTGGACGAACGGCTTCGCCTCCGGCATCGGCGCCCAGTACTGGGCCTCCGTCCCGGTCAACTCGACCGGGACGATCCCCGACGGCGTCAGGATCACGGTGAGCACGGCCACGTTCGTCACCGGGACGACGGGGGGCGTGCAGAAGGGTTCCGGCAACATCCAGCTCCTCTCCACGAATGGCACCGACCTCACCAACGCGGATGCGATCGATCTGCTGCTCGACTTCACGGGCATGAACGCGGGCACCCTCAGCTACGACTTCGCGACCGTCTTCAACTCGACCGGCAACCGGAACGGCTCGCTGCGCGTCTACACCAGCACCGACGGCGTCACGTTCACCGAGTTGACCGCGGCCTCGGTCGTCAACTTCCAGAACAACGTCGCGTACTCGCAGTCGATCACGCAGGTCGCGCTGCCGGCGGCGTTCACGAACTGCGCGACCGCGCGCATCCGCTTCTACGACTACAACGGCACCGGCCCGTCGGGCTCCTCGGGAGCGCGCCCCAAGGCCTCCATCGACAACGTCGCCGTGACGGGCACGCCGATCGGGGCCGGCGGTCCCGGCGGCCCCGTGATCTCGAGCATCTCGACGATCCCGGCGACGCCGCTCGACACGCTCGGCGTCGACGTTCAGGCCGGCGTGGTCGACAGCACGCGCGCGATCAACGCCGTCTCGCTGGTGTGGGGCACGAACAGCGCCACGCTCTCGAACGTCATCGGCATGGGGCCCGCCACGGGGACGTACTGGCGGACCGCGACGCCCATCCCGGCGCAAGCGGGGGGCACGGTCGTCTACTACCAGGTGACCGCGGCCGACGACTCGGTGACCGTCCAGTCTCCGGTCCTCAGGTACACCGTCACCGGCACGGGCGGCGGCGGCTCCGGCGCGCCGGTGGTGACGTCGGTCTACGAGGCGAGCGACTCGACGCTGCAGGTGTTCTTCAACATCGCCGTCGACCCCGTGACCTCGCAGCTCGCGGGCAACTATGCGCTCGATGGCGGCCTGGGTGCCTTCAGCGCGGTGCGCGACGGGACGAATCCGAACCAGGTGTGGATCGGCTTCCACACGGGCCAGGTCCCCGCCGGCGACCGGACGCTCACGGTGAACGGCGTGGGAGACCTGACGGCCCAGTACTTCACGAACAACGCCACGTTCGGCTTCCACTTCGTCGACGTGTCGATCCCCGCCGGCTACTACGACGCCGCGAACGGCCTGCGGGGCTCGGCGCTGCTCATCGCCCTGCACGACATCATCAAGGGGCACACCTCGCTGAGCTACAGCTCGACGGCGACCGCGTTCCAGCACACCGACAAGCGTCCGGACGGCAACGTGTGGGACGTCTACTCCGACGTCCCCGGCGGCACGCCGCCGTACGAGTATGCGTTCGGCCCCATGGGCTCGGGCAGCACCGAGGGAATCGCGTACAACCGCGAGCACGCGTTCCCGCAGTCGTGGTTCGGGGGCAGCGTGCTGCCGATGTACTCGGACCTCTGGATCATCTACCCGACCGATTCGAAGGTGAACGGCGAGCGCGGCAACTACCCGTACGGCAAGGTGGGCACCGCGACCTGGACGTCGCTGAACGGCACGAAGCTCGGCAACTGCGTCTCGCCCGGATACGGCGGCACCTGCTTCGAGCCCATCGACGGCTACAAGGGCGACCTTTCGCGCAGCCAGTTCTACGTCGCGACGCGGTACTACGGCGAGGACTCGTCGTGGCCGGGCGGCGCGTCGACCGACAAGTCCCAGCTGCTGCCCTGGGCGGCCGACCAGTACCTGCAGTGGAGCCTCGGCGATCCCGTGAGCTGGAAGGAGCGCGTGCGCAACGCCGCGATCTACGAGTACCAGCACAACCGCAATCCGTTCGTGGACCATCCCGAGTACGCGAGCGCGATCTACGATTCGACGAACGTCACCGGCATCGAGCCGGCAGGTGCGCCGCTGCACGCGATGCTGCGCGCGGCGAGCCCGAACCCGTTCCAATCCCGCACCGAGCTGGCGTACGACCTGCCGCGGCGCGGCCGCGTCGTGCTGCGCATCTACGACGTCGGCGGCCGCCTCGTGCGGTCGCTCGTCCCCGGCGCGGTGCAGGAGGCCGGCCACTTCGCGCTCGACTGGGACGGCCGGGACGACGCCGGCGCCCCGGCCCCGGCCGGGCTCTATTTCAGCCGGCTCGAGGCGTGCGGGGCGAGCGACACGCGGCGCGTGGTGCGCATCCGCTGAGGCGGAAGGCCCGCCGGGCGCGCCGTCACGCCTGCCTGCGCAGGAACACGTGCGTGGCGCGCTCGCCGGCGACCTGGCGCTCGCACGCGTAGCCGAGCGCGCGCGCGTCGATGCCGTGGAGCAGGCTCTCGCCCGATCCCAGCAGCACCGGCCGGACGACGAGGTGCAGCTCGTCGATGAGGCGTGCGCCCATGAACTGGCGCACGGTCGAGACGCCGCCGCCGAGGCGAACGTCGAGGCCGTGCGCCGCGGCGGTCGCCCGCTCAAGCGCGGCGTGGATGCCGTCCGTGACGAAGTGGAACTCCGTTCCGCCCTTCATCCGGATGGGCTCGCGCGCGTGATGGGTCAGGACGAAGACGGGCGTGTGATAGGGCGGCTCCTCGCCCCACCAGCCCTTCCACTGCTCGTCGGGCCACGGGCCGCGGACGGGGCCGAACATGTTCCGCCCCAGGATCCAGGCGCCGATGCCCTCGAAGCCGCGCTCCGCCATCTCGTCGTCGACGCCCGTCTCACCCTCGCCGCCGCCGAAGGTGCGCTGCCAGAGCCGCGTGTGGAAGAACCAGTCCATGATCTCCTCGCCGCCGACCCCCAGCGGGTGCTCCAGGTCCTGGTTCGGGCCCGCGCCGAATCCGTCGAGCGAGACCCCGAAGCACGCGACGCGCAGCTTCGACATGGCGACTCCTTCGTGTTGGGCATTCGCGGCCGGGCAATCGATGGGTGGTCGTGGCTGGACGATTCACCGCGAGGCCGCGTGGCGGCTCGACGCGGGTCCGTCCGCCACCGGCGCGGCCGCATGGTAGCCGCGATCCGCCGGCGGCACACTCCGTCCGGATGGCCGCGACGACGTCTCCAGCGCGAGGGGGGGCTCGGCGGCGCGCCCGCAACGCGCCTCAGGCCTCGTGATCGAGCCGCATGAGCCCGAGCTCGTGCGCGGCCCCGACCGCCGCGTCGAACTCCTGCGTCGTGATCCGCCGGTTCAGCGGCGGGAACTCGTGGGCGCGGTGACACGGGCGGTACTGGTCCATGAGGTTGACGTACGTGTCCCGCGAGATCTCGCGCGCGAGGAACGCGAGCACGGTCGCGGTGCCGGCGAGGCCTCCGGGCAGCACGAGGTGGCGCACGAGCAGGCCGCGCCGCGCGATACCGCGCCCGTCCAGCACCAGGTCGCCGACCTGCCGGTGCATCTCGCGCACCGCCGCCTGGTTCACCGGCCAGTAGTCGCGCACGCTCGAGTAGCGCCGCGCGGCATCAGCGTCGGCGTACTTCATGTCCGGCATGTAGACGTCGACGACGCCGTCGAGCAGCGCGAGCGCCTCGGGGCTGTCGTAGCCGCCGGTGTTGTAGACGAGCGGCAGCGCGAGGCCCCGCCCGGTGGCGATCGCGACGGCCTCGAGGATGGGCGCGACCACGTGGCTCGGCGAGACGAGGTTCACGTTGTGGCAGCCCTGCGCCTGCACGTCGAGCAGGATCGCGGCGAGCTCCCCGGCCGTGACCTCGCGGCCGACCCGCTCCCACGAGATCTCCCGGTTCTGGCAGAAGACGCAGCGCAGGTTGCAGCCGCTGAAGAACACGGTGCCCGAGCCGGCCCAGCCGCTCAGCGGGCGCTCCTCGCCGTGGTGCGGGCCCCAGCCGTGCACGATCGCGCGCCCGCCGGTGCGGCAGACGACGCCGCGTAGCAGGCGCGTGCGGTCCACGCGGCAATAGCGCGCGCAGAGGTCGCAGCGCTCCATGCGCGCGCGGGCGGCCGCCGCGCGCCGCGCGAGCTCGCCGCTCGCGTGGAGCGCCAGGTACGCGGCGGGCCGGGCCGCG
>JBAIWU010000256.1:0-2045 GCA_037917155.1 Candidatus Eiseniibacteriota bacterium | reverse complement strand
GGGCCGGGAGGCCCGAACGCGCTCAAGTCGTTGCGAGGCCGTGGCCGATAACGCGGGGGACGGCGGGCCCGCCCGGCCGGCGTCGCGCGCGCGCGCGTGCGACCCGCCCGGCCGACCGCCAGGGAGGATGCCCCGATGTCCCAGTCCAGCGTCGTCCGGCTGCGGCTCGCCCTGATGGGCCGGCCCGTCCGCAACTACACGTTCGACAAGCCGGTCATCACCGTGGGGCGCGACCCCGAGTCCGACGTGTTCGTCGACAACCCGGGCGTCTCGCGCGAGCACTTCCGGCTCGAGCGCACCGAGTACGGCTCGTACCAGGTGGTCGACCTCGGCAGCGCGAACGGCACCCTGCTCAACGACCAGAAGGTCAACACCGCGCGCGTGGCGAACAATGACGTCGTGCGCTTCGGCAAGTACACGCTCTGGGTCGGGTACGACCAGGACCGGCGGACGGGCCCCGACGACGCGCGTCGCGCGATCGCGGATACGGAGAGCCACACGCTCGTGCTCTCGCGCGACGAGATCGACAGCGTGATCGAGGCGTCGAAGGCCAAGGAGGCCGCGGCCGTGCGGCCCGTCGCGGCCGCGCGCCCCACGGCTCCCGTGCCCGCCGAGCCCGCCCCGATGGCCGCGGTGGTGCTCTCGTTCCTGCTCGGCGCGCTGATGGGCGCCGGCGTCGTCTGGCTCGTCCTGCACCGCTGAGCGCGGCGGCGGGGAACGGATTCCACCCGGGCCGGCGCGCATGAACTTCCTGGAGAGCTTCCAGGCCGGGCGCCAGGTGCGCCGGCTCGAGGCGGCCGCGAAGCCGGCGGACGCCGCCGCGGCGCGCGAGCGCCTCGTGGCGATGGGCCGGGCCGCGGTGCGACCGCTGCTCGAGTCGGCCGCGCGCGCCCCGCTGGCGCCCGCGGCGCTCGACGTGTTGCTGCGCCTGCTCGACAACGACACGCTCGGACTCTTCACCGAGGGCCTGCGCTCGCCCTCCCCCGGGATCGTCGACGCCGCCGCGACCGCGCTGGCGCGGGGCCCGGGCTACGACCCGATGCTGCTCCTCGCCCTGTACGCGGACCCGAAGGTCGCGCGCGCGCGGCTCGAGGCGATCCTCTCGGCGCAGCTCCACCGCATCCGGCCGGGCGAGCTCGTGCGGGCGCTGCCCGGTCTGGGCAAGGACTCGCGCGCGAGCGTCTTCCGGCTGCTCGAGTCGAGCGCCGACCTCGGCGTCGCCGAGGAGGCCGCGCACCTCGCCCTGCACTCCGACTGGTGGCTGCGGCTGCACGCGGTCAAGCTGCTCGCGCACGCGCCCGCGTCGATCGGCGCGGAGGCCCTCGTGCGCCAGCTCGCCGACACGAACGCGGCGATCCGCATCGAGGCCCTGCGCGCGATCGCGGCGCGGCGCGACGTCACGGCGGTGCCCGCGATCTGCCGCCGGCTGCGCGACGGCGACATCCGCGTGCAGACGGCCGCGATTGAGACGCTGGTCGCGCTCGCGGACGCCTCGGCCGTGCCGCACCTGATCGAGTATCTCAAGGACGAGTCGGAGTTCGTGCGCCGTGCGGCGGTCGAGGTGCTGAACGCCGTGGTCACGGTCGACGCGATCAAGGACCTCGTCGGGGCGCTGCGCGACTCGGACTGGTGGGTGCGCGTGCGCGCGGCCGACGCGCTCGGCTCGCTGGGCGGCCCGCGCGTCATCGACGCGGTCGTCGGGCTCGTGCGCGACCCGGACGAGTACGTGCGCCGCTACGCCGTCGAGATCCTCAACGTGGTGCCGGACGCGCGCGCCGTGGACGCGCTGGTCGTGGCGCTCGAGGACGCGGACTGGTGGGTGCGCGAGCGGGCGATCGACGCGCTGGCCGCGGCCGGCGACGCGCGCGCGGTCGAGCCCCTGCTGCGCGTGCTCGACACCGACCCGCGCGCGGCGGCGCTGTGCGTGAAGGCGCTCGGGCGCATCGTCGACTCGCGCGCCGTCGAGCCGCTCTGCGCGCTCGCCGACGCGTCGGACGGCGAGCTGCGCGCCGAGGTGCTGCTGGCGCTGCGCGCGTACGCCGGCG
>JBAIWU010000255.1:0-1643 GCA_037917155.1 Candidatus Eiseniibacteriota bacterium | reverse complement strand
TACGAGCGCCTATGCGGACCAGCCACGACGAACGCCTGAGCGTCCTGCTCGCCGAGAGCGGCACGAGCGTCGGCGGCACCGAGCGCGTCGTGTGGGAGCTCGCCACGCGGCTCTCGCCGAAGCGCTTCGCGGTGACGGGCTGGCTGAGCCCCGCGTCCGCGCTGGACGAGCTGGCGGCGGCGCTCGCGGAGCGCGGCGTGTCCGTGGACCGCGTGCCCGAGGTCGACTCGCGCTGGGACTGGTCCGGGATGTCGTCCACGTGGGTGAAGCTGCGCCGCGCGCGACCCGACGTGCTGCACGTGCACCACGTCTGGCCGGCGGCCGACCGCTACCTCGCCATGCTCGCGCGCGCGGCCGGCGTGCCGCACCTCGTGGTGACCGAGCACATCGTGGGCGCCTCCCATTCCGCCGGGCAGCGCGCCCTCAAGCGCGGCGAGCTCGGCCGCGCCGACGCGATCACCGCGGTCTGCGGGGCGATCGCCGAGACGCTCGTGCGCGAGTACCGCGTGCCGCCCGACCGCGTGCGCGTCGTGCCCAACGGCGCCGACCTGCCCGACGAGGCGCGCGAGGCGCCGCTGGCGCGCGCCTGGCGGGAGCGCCTGGGGGCGTCGCAGATGCGCCCGCGGGGGGTGGTGGCGGGCCGGCTCGAGGAGCAGAAGGGCCACGCGGTGCTGCTCGACGCGCTCGCGGAGGTGTGGAAGCGCGGGCTCGACTTCACGCTCGCGGTGGCGGGCGAGGGCTCGCTGCGCGGGCCGCTCGAGGAGCGCGCGCAGCAGTCCGGCATCGGCGGCCGCGTGCGCTTCCTCGGCCAGCTCGACGAGGTGGGCCCGCTGCTGGCCGCGGCCGACGCGGTCGTGCTGCCCTCGCTGTGGGAGGGCCTGCCGCTGGTGCTGCTCGAGGCGCTGGTGCGCTCGCGCCCGGTGGTGGCGACCGCGGTGGGCGGCGTGCCCGAGGTGGTCGAGAACGGCGTGCACGGCGCGCTGGTCGCGCCCAACGACGCGGTCGGCCTCGCCGACGAGCTGGAGCGCTTCCACCGCAAGTCGGACCGCGCCGCGCGCATGGGCCGCGCGGGCGGCGAGCGCGTGCGCGCGGAGTACACGTGGCAGGCGGTCGTGAACGGCTTCGAAGCCGTGTACGACGAGGTGGTCGGCCTCGCGACGTTCGCGCCCGAGGACGCCGGCGCCGGGAGGCGTGCATGAGCCTCGGCGTTGTGGTCTCGTGCTACCGGCAGGAGCGGTTCCTCGCCCGCACGGTGGCCGCGCTCGAGTCGGCGCTGGCCGGCGGGGACTGGCGCGGCGTGCTGGAGTTCGCGGCGCCCTCGGGCGAGACGCTGCAGCCGCTCGATCCGCGCTGGAGCGTGATCCGCAGCTTCGATCCCGCGACCGGCGCGCCGCGCCGTCCGCTCACGCCGGGCGCCGGGCGCATGGCCGGCTTCGCCGCGTGTGGGGGCGAGTGGGTGCTGTTCGTGGACTCGGACGTGGAGATCGAGCGGGACTGGCTGCGCGAGGCGCTCGCGCTGGGCGCGCGGGAGCCGCGCGTGGGCGGCCTCAGCGGTCGCCTCGAGGAGTGGTTCGTCATGGACGGCGTGACCCGCCGCAACGCGCCCGACATGTACGGGGTCGGCCCGCGCGACCGCGACATGG
>JBAIWU010000254.1:0-1857 GCA_037917155.1 Candidatus Eiseniibacteriota bacterium | reverse complement strand
GCGGCCTCCGCGGCCCCCGGAACCGCCGCGCGGCGCGCCGCATCCAAAGGCCCGTGCCGCGCCGGAGGAGGCCGGGGCCGGTCGCGCACGTCCCGGGAACATCGAACCTTCCTGCAGGAGGCTGTGTGTCCATCCGTCCGGTGAAGCGCGTTCTCGAGGCCCAGCCCACGATCGAGGGCGCCGGCGTGAAGCTGCGCCGCGCGTTCGGCTTCGGCAACACGCGCGAGACCGATCCGTTCCTGCTCTTCGACGACTTCCGCAACGAGCGCCCCGCGGACTACCTGGCGGGCTTCCCGTGGCATCCGCACCGCGGGATCGAGACGATCACGTACGTGCTCTCGGGCACGGTCGCGCACGGCGACAGCCTCGGCAACGCCGGCACGCTCGGCGCGGGCGACGTGCAGTGGATGACCGCGGGCAGCGGCATCCTGCACCAGGAGATGCCGAAGGGCGACGCCGACGGCCGCATGCACGGATTCCAGCTCTGGGCGAACCTGCCCTCGGCCATGAAGATGACGAAGCCGCGCTACCAGGACGTCGTCGCGAAGGACATCCCCGAGATCGTCGACGACGACGGCACGCGCGTGCGCGTGGTCTGCGGCTCGTTCTGGGGCCGCCGTGGCCCGGTGGACGGCATCGCCGCCGACCCGAGCTATCTCGATGTCTGGGTGCCGCCCGGCAGGCGCAAGGCGCTGCCGGTCGAGACCGTGCGCAGCGCGTTCGCGTACGTGTTCGAGGGCGACGGCACGTTCCGCGACGCCTCGCCGGCGATGGGCGTGCTCACCGAGAAGGACGGGCCGGTCGAGACCGTGGCGCGCGAGCGCACGGGCAACCGCTCGCTCGTGCTCTTCGACCGCGGCGACGAGGTGGTCGTGCAGGCGGGCGATCGGGGCATCCGCTTCCTGCTCGTCTCGGGCAAGCCCATCGAGGAGCCGGTCGCGTGGTACGGGCCGATCGTGATGAACACGAGCGAGGAGCTGCGCCTGGCCATGCAGCAGCTCCGCGACGGCACGTTCATCCAGCACGACTGACGCGGCCGCGGCGCGGCGCCGGACCTCAGCGACCCGGGTCCGGCGCCTCCGCGGCCCGCGCGCGGCGGCCTCGCACGACGTCCCAGAGCGCCACCGCCCCGCCGGCGCCGTAGACGATCACGAGCGTGTCGAGCGGCAGGCGGAAGCGGATCTTCGACAGCACGACCGCGTGCACGGCCGTATAGGCGACCGCGAGCGCCAGCGCGAGCGCAGCGAACGGGTCGCGTCGCAGCGAGCGCAGCAGCCACGCGATCGCGAGAGGCAGCAGCAGCCCGTACGAGAGCCATGCGGCGAGCGCCTCCAGCGGCAACCGCGCCCGGGCCCGGGTCAGCGGCTCGGCGTAGACGGCCCAGAAGTGGAGCGCCTTGCCCGCCGTGCGGCCGACGAACCCGGGCAGGTCGGCGCGCACGTAGCCGCGCCCGAGGCGGTAGAAGACCGCGTCGCGCGCGTGCTCGGTGCCCGGGAGGAACCAGACCGAGTCGGCCTCGGCCGCCATGGCCGGCGAGACGAAGTCGTTGCCCGTCTCCGCGCGCACGCCCGGGTAGTTCCCCAGCCAGAAGTTGTAGCCGCCGTTCGTCGAGACGGGCACCGGCCCAACGCCCACGCGGACGTTGCGCGCGGTCCACGCCCCCACCCCGAGCGCCACGGGCAGAAGGAAGGCCAGCGCGAGCGCGACGCCCGGCCACGCCCGTGCGCGCGCCGCCGGCGCGGGGCGGGGCGGCACGACGCCCGGCCACGCGAGCCACGCCGCGCACACCAGCAGCGCCGGCAGCGAGGAGCCCGCCGTGAGCGCCGCCCACGCGCCGACCGCGCCGGCGAGCGCCGC
>JBAIWU010000253.1:0-8364 GCA_037917155.1 Candidatus Eiseniibacteriota bacterium | reverse complement strand
GCCCGTTTTGGGGTGGCTATGGCGGAGGGGAAACACCTCTTCCCATTCCGAACAGAGAAGTTAAGCCCTCCAGCGCCGATGGTACTGCCCGGGAGACCGGGTGGGAGAGTAGGTCGCCGCCCCTTATTCGTTCGAGGCCCCGCCCTTGCCGGCGGGGCCTCCTTTTTTTGTCCGGTTTGTGTGCAGCCCGGTTCAGCGCAGGGGCGCACCCGTACCCGGGGGGCCACCCGGTGTGGATGTAGCCGGGTGGGATCCATTGCCCGCGCCCTGACATCTGAAGGCGGCCCAACGCATTGGGCCAGCGTCGCCAGCCGCAGGTGCGAGGCATGAAGGCTGCAATGGATTGCCCGGTGAGGCGGTCGCCCCAACGGCCGCCCGTCCTCGGAAGGAGGTGGACGTCGTGCTCGCACGCGGGTTCGCCGGTGTGCTGCTGGTCGCGGCCTCGCTCGTGGCGAGCGCCGCGCGGGCGGACGATCCCAGCCGGCTGCGACTCCCGGACGTCATGGACGCCACGGACCGGCGCATCGAGCTGGCGTCGTCCCTGCTCACGGAGGCCTCGAGCCCCTCGGCCCAGGCCGAATCGGAGCTCGCCATGGCGCGCGACCTCCAGGCGCGCGCGCGGGCCGCGTATTCCGCCAACGAGCCGCTCATCTGCTACCGCACGACCATGGACGCGCGCGCCCACGCCGACCGGGCGGTGGCCATCGTGCGCGGACTGCCCGACCCCGAGCGCGTGACCGTCCAGGTCGAGCGCACGCGCGACATCCTCGACCGGGCCCGCGATCGGTTGCAGGCATGCGAGAACATGCGCGCCCGGGGCATGCTGCGAGTGGCCATCGACATGCAGGCGCGAGCCGAGAGCCGTCTCGACGCCAGCATGTACCTGGGGGCGCTGCAGCTCACGATGAGTGCGCGTGAGCGTGTGCAGAAGGCGATGCAGTTGTGTAACATCAGCGAGTCGCTCGCCGATGCCGCCGACCGCGCGCTGCAGCGGACCAACGACGTCCTCGCGCACGCGGTCGATGCCCTGCAGCCCGATTCGCCTCCGTCGGCTCGCGACATGCTGTCGCGCGCCCAGTCCATCCAGTCCCAGGCGAAGGGCGAGGCGCGGCAGGACCACTACGAGGCGGCCCTCCGGCTGACGCAGGACGCGCGCGCGATCGCGCTCCGGATCCTGCGGTCCGGCCGGGCCGAAGGCAGGCGAGGGCGCTGAAGGAGCTCGCTGGCCCGATCGATCGGTCCATCAGGCCGCCGGCAGGACGCGGGGCCCGGGACGGGTGGCGGCCGTCGCACGCCTCCCGGCTCGGGCACGGGTGTCGCCGCCGTGGCGGCCATCGCGCTGGGCCTGCTGGTCGCCGGTCCGCGTCCGTGCGTGGCATCCCCGGGAGACAGCCTGGCCGTCCACTTCGAGATCGGCGCGAGCGCCGACGCGTCGAACGAGCTCTACTACGAACAGACCTACACCGACACGACGTTCCTGGGGCGTCGCCTCTACGGCACCCCCGAGTCCCGCGAGGCCGGGGTCGCAGCGATGGACCTCGCCGGGCGTCGAGGCGACGGACGGTGGGAATACGGCCTCCATCCCGAGCTCACGCTCGGTGACGAGGTGACGCGCGCATCGGCGACCGGCTCGGTGCGCTTCCGCCCGGACGACCGCTGGCGCATGGCGCTCGAGCCGCGCTTCGAGTTCTCGCACGACCGCAGCTTCGACCTCGACCGCCGCGAGGTGCTGTTCGCGTCGACCGGCGGGGTCCGCCGCCTGTTCGGCGACGGCCTCGACCAGGCGAGCCTCCGCGTCGGCGGCGAGTTCCTCTCGACGCCCGGCTCCGGCGATCCGTTCCTGCTCGCGCACCGCGTCGGCCGCGCCGCGCTGGGCTGGGACCACGACGGCCTGCTCGGCACGGCGTGGAGCGCGCGCTACGAGGCCGCCCTGCGCACGTTCCCCGATTCGGTCGCGCGCGACCACCAGGAGCACGAGATCGAGTTCTCGGCGCGTCGCGACTTCCTCGGTGGCCACGGCGTCTCGCTGCTCGGCGTGTTCACGCGCCGGTTTCCGCTGCGCGACGTCCCGGGCACGCGGGACCGGTTCGCCGAGGGCCGCGCGGAGCTGCGCGGAACGCTGCGTTTCAACGACGCCTACTCGCTCGTGCTCTCGGTCGACGGCGACGGCTACCGTTACGATCACCCGGACAGCCTGGTCGACTTCGACTACGCCGTCGCGCGTGGCGACCTGCGGATCCGAAGGGACTTCTCGGGCCGCGCCTGGCTGGCGGCCGGCCCGAAGTGGGAGGTGCTGACCGCGCCCTGGAACCGCGCCGAGCGCTACGCCGAGGTCGCCGCGTCCCTGGAGGTCGAGTTCCTCGACACGGGGCGCTGGTGGCTCGTCGAGCCGTCCGCGGGTCGGCGCGGGTACGAGGCCTCCGAGGACGGCACGTCCACCGACCCGAGCGCGATCCATTCCTCCTACCTGTTCGTCGGCGTGCAGGCGCTCGGCGACCAGGCGCTCCCTGGCCGGCTGCGCGCGCGTATCACGTTCGACGGCCGTGCGGAGAAGCACGACGATCCATCGCAGGACTCGCGCAGCCTTTACTTCTCGCTCGACGTCCGTAGACTGTTCTGATCCGCAACCGGCCACGGAGGGTCCGCATGCCGTACCGTCTTCGCGTCCTGCTGCTCGTTCTCGTGCTCGTCGGCCTGGGGGCCGTCGGGCTCGCGTGGGTCTCGGGCTCCCGCCATCGGCTCCGCATGGCGCAGTCGCGCCGCGCCCTCGTCTGGGAGGTTCCCGCGTCTCTCGACGAGGCCCCGCCCGCGGGCACGGCGTTCTCCCTCGCGTCGTTCCGGCGCGACCGCCCGAGCCTGTGGGAGATCACCGGCGCGATCCGGACCGCGGCCGGCGACGACGACGTGCGCGCGCTCGTGCTGCACGTGGGCGACGTCGAGTGGGGCTGGGGCCGGATCGCCGAGATGCGCGAGGCCCTCGCGGCGTTCCGCGCCGCCGGCAAGCCGGTGTACGTGTGCCTCGAGGGCGGGACCGACGCGTCCTACCTGCTGGCGTCGCGCGCCGACCGCATCGCCATGCCGCCCACGACCACGCTCTACCTCGACGGCCTGACGATGTCCGCGGTGTTCCTCAAGGGCACGTACGACAAGCTCGGCATCACCCCGAACTTCGCCCATGTGGGCCAGTTCAAGTCGGCGGTCGAGCAGTACACGCGCACCGACCTCTCCCCGCCGGCCCGTCTCGCGCTCGAGTCGCTGCTCGACGACCAGTACGCGCTGCTGGTGGACTCGCTCGCCGCGGCACGCGGCATGACGCCGTCGGCGATGCGGTCGCGCATCGACGAGGGGCCGTTCACGGCCGCCGGCGCGCGCGCGGGGGGCCTGGTCGACACGCTGCTCGACGAGGTCGGCCTGGACTCGCTCGCGATCGGCACCGGCGCGCGGGCGCTCGGCACGCAGTCGCTCGAGCGGTACGCGGACGGGAACGCGGAGGGCGAGGGCGCCCCGGACCAGATCGCGCTCATCCCCGCCGTGGGCACGATCGTGCCCGGGCGCAGCCGCGACACCGGCTGGTCAGGCCCCGACCTGGGCTCGGGGACGCTCATCGGCGCATTGCGCGAGGCGCGCGAGAAGCGCTCCGTCCGCGCGATCGTGCTGCGCATCGACAGCCCGGGCGGCTCGGGCGAGGCCTCGGACGACGTCTGGCAGGAGATCCGGCGCACGCGGCGGGTCAAGCCCGTCGTGGTCAGCATGTCGAACCTCGCCGCCTCGGGCGGCTACTACATCGCCTGCGGCGCGGATGCGATCGTGGCGGAGCCGGGCACGATCACGGGCTCGATCGGCGTCTTCGGCGGCAAGCTGAACCTGCTGGGGCTCTATCGCAAGCTCGGCCTGAACGTCCAGTCGCTCTCCCGCGGCCGCCACGCCGAGATGATGTCGCCGTATCGCGACTTCTCGCCCGAGGAGGCCGCGCGCTTCCAGGCGCAGCTCGAGGCGTTCTACCGAGTCTTCGTGGGCCGCGTTTCCGACGGGCGCGCGATGCCCGCGGCGCAGGTCGACTCGCTGGGTCAGGGTCGCGTCTGGTCGGGAGGCGCGGCGCGCCGCTTCGGCCTCGTCGACACGCTGGGCGGCCTGCGGCTGGCGCTCGACGTCGCGAAGCGCCGCGCGCATCTCGATCCCGGCCAGGCGGTGTCCGTGGTGCTCTACCCACACCCGCGGCCGGCGTACCTGCAACGCGCGCTGGGCGAGCTCTTCGACGCCGATCCCGATGCCGCCGTGTCGCTGCCGCCGCCCGCGATCGCGGCCTGGCTGCGGGCCGCGCGCTTCCCGGTCGGCACGGCGCTGGCCATGCTGCCGTACTCGATCGACATCCGCTGACGCGGCGCCGGCCAACGAACGGGGCGCGTCACCCGCGAGGGTGCGCGCCCCGTGACGTCATGGCGTGGCGCGTCAGCGCTTCGCCAGCACGTGGATGTAGGCGATGACGTTGTCGATGTCCGCCGGCTTGAGCTGGCCGGTCTTGCCCCACGCGACCATGCCCGAGGGCAGCTTGCCGTTCGTGATGCAGTCGCGCAGGTACGCGTCGACGTTCTTGCGCTTGGGATCCGCCCAGGTCTTCGGGTCCTTCCAGTTCGGCGTCGGGTTGCCGGTCAGCTTCACGCCGCCGGTGCCGTCCGCCTTGTGGCACGCGATGCACTTGGTCGTGAAGATGGCCTTGCCCTTGGCGGCATCGCCCTTCGCGGGGGCGGCGGCGCCGAACGCGAGCGAGGCGCCCAGCAGCGAGAGGGCGGCGAGGGACGCGCCCGCGACGCGCAGGTTCATCGGGAACGGCATTGGAGCTCCTTTCAGGGATGCGGTTTCGACCGACGGTGGGGGCGGCGGGCAGCGGAAAGCCGCGAGAAACTACTGACGCGCCGCGCCGCCGTCAACGGCGGAAGTGGGTGGGGAGCCGGCGAGGTGCAGCCACCGCCATGTCGAGTCCGATGCTGCTGGGACGCCGCGGGTTCCGGACATCTTGCCCTCGCCTCTCCACGGTGCTAGTTTCCAAGTTCCCTTGTAGTTACGCCAGTCGTCCCGCGTCGCTCCGCGGCGCCGGGTGCCGCAGCATTGCGCTCAATCCAACCGCCCTCGCGGGAGGTGCCGTGTGAAAGAGTTCGCCACCGCTCACATCCGCAACGTTGCCCTCGTCGCCCACCACGGTGTGGGGAAGACGTCGCTGGCCGAGGCGATGCTCTTCAACGCGAAGGCGACGACGCGCCTCGGGCGGATCGCCGACGGCACCACGCTGCTGGACCACGCGCCCGACGAGATCAGCCGCCAGATCACGATCGACCTCGGCCTGGCCCAGTTCGAGTGGGACAACCACAAGATCAACCTCCTCGACACGCCCGGCTACCCCGACTTCGTGGGCGAGGTTTACAGCGCGCTGCGGGTGGCCGACTCCGCGATCCTGATGATCCGCGCCAGCGCCGGCGCCGAGGTGGGCACCGAGGTCGTGTGGGAGGTCCTCAAGCAGGAGAGGACGCCGATCCTCGTCGTCGTCAACATGATGGACAAGGAGCACGCGAACTTCGCCTCGGCGGTGCGGAGCTGCCACGACCGCCTCGGATTGAACGCCGTGCCGGTCCAGCTGCCGATCGGCGAGGCCGAGCACTTCTCGGGCATCATCGACCTCATCGAGAACAAGGCCTACCGCTTCACCGGCCGTGGCATGGACGAGAAGAGCGAGGAGATCCCGATCCCGGCCGAGCTCGCCGGAGCCGCGGCCGCGGCCCGCGCGACGCTGGTCGAGGAGGCGGCCACCGGGGACGAGTCGCTCATGGAGAAGTTCCTCTCCGGCGTCGAGCTGAGCGTGGAGGAGATCCGCAAGGGCCTGTGCGAGCGCGTCGAGGCCTGCGACCTGGCGCCCGCGTTCTGCTGCTCCGCCTTCCACAACCTCGGCGTGAAGGAGCTGCTGCACGAGGTCGTGGACGTGCTGCCCTCGCCCCTCGACGCGCACCCCCAGAAGGCCGAGAACGCCAACGGCAGCGGCCCGGTCGAGTGCGCCCCCGATCCGTCCGCGCCGGCCGCGGCCACCGTGTTCAAGACGCTGGCCGAGGCGCACCTCGGCGAGCTGTCGCTGATCCGCGTGTGGTCGGGACGGATCGAGCCGGGCAAGGACCTCCAGAACACGTCGCGCAACCGCCCCGAGAAGCTGGGTGCGCTCTATCACCTGACCGGCAAGGAGCGCTCGGACTGCAAGGGCGCCGCCGCGGGCGACATCGTCGCCGCCGTGAAGCTGCGCGAGACGCACACGGGCGACACGCTGGCGGACAAGTCCCGCCCGGTGAAGCTGGCGCCTCCCGACTTCCCCCTGCCGGTCACGGCCGAGTGCATCCGCGCCAAGAACAAGGGCGAGGAGGAGAAGATGGCGCAGGGCATCTCGCGCCTGCACGAGGGCGACCCGACGATCACGCGCCAGTACGAGGAGAGTACGCGCGAGCACCTCGTGCTGGGCATGGGCGACCTGCACCTCGAGATCCTCGTCGAGCGCCTGCGGAAGCGCTTCGGCGTCGAGGTGCTGCTCAGCAAGCCGCACGTGCCGTACCGCGAGACGATCCGGGGCAAGGCGCAGGACGAGTACCGCCACAAGAAGCAGTCGGGCGGGCGCGGCCAGTTCGGCGAGGTCCACCTGCGCGTCGAGCCGCTGCCCCGCGGCGGCCAGTTCGAGTTCGTCGACGAGATCAAGGGCGGCGTGATCCCCGGCCAGTACATCCCCGCCGTCGAGAAGGGCGTCGTCGCGGGCATGGAGAAGGGACCGCTCGCGGGCTGCCCCGTCGTCGACGTGCGCGTGGCCGTGTTCTTCGGCAAGTACCACGACGTCGACTCGTCGGAAATGGCGTTCAAGATCGCCGCCGAGACCTGCTTCCACCAGGTCATGCTCAAGGCGACGCCGGTGCTGCTCGAGCCGTACCAGGACATCACCGTGCGCGTGCCCGAGGAGTTCCTCGGGGACGTGATGGGCGACATGTCCTCGCGGCGGGGCAAGATCCTCGGCACCGAGGCCGACGGCCACTACCAGGTCATCAAGGCCAAGGCGCCCACGGCCGAGCTCTACAAGTACGCCACGCACCTGCGCTCGATCACGCAGGGCCGCGGCATGCACAGCGCCTCCTTCTCGCACTACGAGGAGGTGCCGCGCGAGCTCGCGGACAAGATCGTGGCGGCGGCGAAGGCCGAGAAGGAGGCGGGATCCGCGCACGCGTGAGCGGGCCCGGCGGTCATGTCCGGTCATTCCAAGTGGGCCACGATCAAGCGCAAGAAGGCGGCGACGGACGCCGCGCGCGGCAAGGTGTTCACGAAGTACATCAAGGAGATCACGATCGCCGCGCGCGCCGGCGGCGGTGACCCCGCCGGCAACCCGCGCCTGCGCACGGCGATCGCGGCCGCCAAGTCGGTCAACATGCCCGCCTCCAACATCGAGCGGGCGATCAAGAAGGGCGCCGGGGGCCTCGAGGGCGTGACGTACGAGGAGGTCTCGTACGAGGGCTACGGGCCCGCGGGCGTCGCGCTGCTGGTGGACTGCGCGACCGACAACCGCAACCGCGCCGCCGGCGAGATCCGCCACATCTTCGACAAGTACGGCGGGCACATGGCGGCGGCGGGCGCCGTCGCCTACCTCTTCAAGCTCACCGGCCTCGTGACGGTCGAGAAGTCCGCGATCGCCGAGGACGCCCTGGTCGAGTTGGCGCTCGACGCGGGCGCCGACGACGTGAGCGGGGAAGGCGACGCCTGGGAGGTGCTGACGCCGCCCGGCGCGCTGGAACCGGTGCGCGAGGCGCTCGCCGCGAAGCAGGTCCCGGTCGCGAGCGCGGAGCTGACCAAGCTCGCCTCGGTGCAGGTGTCGCTCTCGGAGAAGGAGGCGGAGTCGGTCCTGCGGCTCGTCGAGATGCTCGAGGACAACGACGACGTCCAGAAGGTCTACGCGAACTTCGTGCTTCCGGACGAAGTGCTTGCCAAGCTCTCGCGCTAGCCTCAGCATGCCGTCATGCGCGTCCTGGGACTGGACCCCGGCAGCCGACGGACCGGCTTCGGCGTGGTGGAACGGCACGGCAACCGCCTCCGCTGCGTCGAGCACGGGTGCGTGAGCGCGCCCGCGGGCGAGCCGCTGCCGCGGCGCCTGCACCGCATGGCGCGCGAGATCGGCGCGGTCATGGACCGCGTCGCGCCCGACGCGGTCGCGGTCGAGGAGGCCTTCTTCCGCGAGAACGTGCGCTCCGCGCTGGTGCTCGGGCACGTGCGCGGCGCGCTGATCGTGGCCGCGGTCGAGCGTGGACTCGACGTGTTCGAGTACAGCCCGCGCGAGATCAAGCTCGGCGTCGCGGG